>JBIKQC010000396.1:0-4710 GCA_044349855.1 Saprospira sp. | reverse complement strand
CAGCGCAAGAAAGGAGCCATCATCAAGAGCCAGGAAACGATTTTTTGAGTCGCGGCTTCTTTCAAGCAACAACTGCATATCCAAAAGGGTTTCGTCATTTACCCTCAATTCCCCTTCTATTTCAAACCAGTTTCCTGAACTGCGCACCTTCATAAAAAGGCTGTCAAAGCTGGCATAGCCCGAAATCCTAAGTTTTTCACCCTGAGGCCATTCCAATACAATTTTGTCTTCTTTGCGCAATTCATTCAGTTCACTAAGCAGCATCAAACATTGTTCGATACTGTCGAGGGTCCAAATGCCGGAGTCAACATTGTCCATGTTCAACATTTCAGAACTGGCCATCAGCATTTCTGCCGATTCTTTTTCCATTTTGAGGTTACGCTGTACGAACACCGTCTGCCCATTTAAATCTGACAGAATTCTTTCGTGACCGTTACCCGGCGAGAAATAAGGAGGTGCTTCCCCAAAAGGTTTCACAAAAAGCTCTACCTGAAATAATTCTCCCATAGGAACTATATGCACATAAATTCGCTGATCATTTGGGTGTTCCGGAATGTTACTGTCCTCAATTTCCAAATCACTGTGTACGGGCATGATCGATACTAATTTTTTAATAGTATGTTTCAGTTGTTCTTCAGCCCTATTGGGTACTGTAATTTTCTTTTTGTCCAAAAGCATCATCATCTGCTGCTGCTCTTTATTCAGACGGATATAAGAATATCGGGTGGCTGTTTCCCTTTTGAAAATATAGGTATAAGAAACAGTTGAATCTTTGTATGGATTTTCAAACTGATAGCCTTTTTCGGAACGAAGCAGTCGAAGTTCCAATTTGGCACGGCTTATCTGCATAGGTGTATCGCTGCTGCCCATAAGGTATAAGTAGGGATGTCCGATCAGCTTTTCCAATAAATCGGCAGCCAATTCCGGATCTTTTTTTACATAGTAACGATAGTCTGTCGAGTTAATAATTTTTAAATAACAACGGACTATATCTTTGTCCTGATCAGTCAGTTGTTTCTGAATTTCAGGCTCTTCCATTTTAGTCCATGCCACTACACGCCCCTTACTCCAGGTACCTGTTTTACTATTTTGTTTTTGTATAATGGCATCTAATTCTAATTTTTCGGGAGAAAATCGCCAAAAGACCCGTTCTTCTTTTACTTCAGAGCCATGACTGCCATAATCACCCATGATTTTATCCATGTGTTCAAGCAGTGTTTCCCATTCTGGTTTTGGTGCGTGAATTTTTAAAAGGACAGCATTGTCTTCATCATATTCTTCCTGCCCTGCAAGCAGGTGAGCAAGTACATTTAATTCTGTGTTAACCCAAGGGTAATTGCGTCGAATTTCGGCAATGTTTACGTTACTGAAAAATTGTCTTGCCAAAGCAGGTCTGCCCAACCAAAATGAGGTATATCCTAAAAAAACTATACTAAACAAAGCACTGTTTTTCATAATATAATCATCCGAAGTTTTGCTCCATTCGTTTACCAGGTCCATTTTTGCATTATTGCTCAAAATACCCAAACTTACACCAAGAAAACTGGAGGTCATACCATCTTTATAAAGTGCTTTCCAATAGTTATCCCAGGTTGCAGTGTCAGCTTTTTTATACAGCAGACAGAGACCCTGCAGGCAGTATGAGGTGGAAAAAGGTATTCTTTTCTGACCTTCTATTTTTTTTAATAATTGTTGGTTTATTTCAAATTCACTCAGAGCTTCATCAAATTCACCTTTCATGAAATGAAGATGCGCCTGTGCCAATGATAATACATAATGATTGGGGGCATTTTGTACCATCTTGTTTAAACCCTCAATGTCGTTTTTAAACATGAGCGTATGCGTAAGCCTTTGCAATGTACCCGCACTCCTTACTTGATGCATCCTGTCAATAAGGAAATCGGTAAAAGTACTTTGTACCTTCATCTGATAATAGAAAAAGTTAAAAGCTTCCTCCAACAGTTCCATCCTGATTTTCATGAAAGGAATTCGTTGGAATTTTTCTATATCAAGCCCTTTCAGATAGAGTTTACCCAGTATTTTATCTGACAGCATCCATCTTTCATCCAATTTTACTCTTTCGAAATAACTTTTTAATAATTCGCTGCTATTTATAAAGTCCTCGTCGAAAACATAGAGTTTCATCAGATTTCCCATTACCTGGAAATGTTCTGTCCATGCCCAAGAATAGTTCATTTTGCGTTCTTTCGCATATTTGTAAAATCCAAAACAGAGACTTTTAAAATATTGCTTTTTTAGGGCATGAAAGAAAATTTCCTCTTTATTGAAGTCCAGTGATTCTATTGCAGCGTATCGGTAAACTAAAAATCGGTCGATTGCACAGCTATTAATGTCAGCTGTGCTGAAAACAGCACTAAGGTTTCTTATCTCTGCATCAAGCGACATGTGTCCGATAGCTGCCAATTCTGTAGTAGAAGTCCTATCCTGCAGGAAAAGGCATATTTCTATTAGTAGTTGACCGGCTGGAGATTGATTTAAATATTTTTCTAATGTGGCCATGTTAAATGAGATAAAAGATCGAAGTTAAAAGGTGGTGAATGGCGGAGTAAAAAAGATATATTATTTAAAAACTATCAGTAAATAAGATGAAAATTAAAATTCATCTTATTTAATCGCATTCCATTTAGACATTTGTGTCAAAACTGCGCGCATATCTTTAGGCATTTCCGCAGTAAATGTAATCTCTTCTCCGCTGACAGGGTGTTTTATGCTAAGGCTGAAGGCATGGAGTGGTACTCGGGCAAGCATAGGAATTTCTTCCTCCCATTTGCCTAAGTTGAATTTACGTTTTTTAAATTCAGAAAGCATAAGAGAATCTTTACCGCCATAATGATGGTCAACAACCAAAGGACATCCTATATGTTTCAGATGAACACGAATCTGATGCGTACGGCCAGTCAGGATGGTACATTCCAAAAGGCTGTAATTTTTAAATTTTTCAATAACTTTATAATCCGTGATCGATTCTTTCCCTTTGGAAACAATACACATCAGGCCCAGTTGAGTAGGATGATGACCTATTGCTGCTTCAATTCTGCCTTCTTCAGGAAAAGGACAACCGCTCACAATGGCGCGGTAAATTTTTGTAGTACTGCGGCCTTCAAACTGTTCACTCAGGTTTTTATGTGCCTCTGCTGTACGGGCAAAGATAAGCAGACCGCTTGTGTCCTTGTCTATTCGGTGTACTACATAAATTTCACCGTATTTTGCCTGAAGCAGATTGTAAATATTGGGCAGTTCGGGACGGTGTCGATCGGGAATTGACAGGATCTGTGCGGCTTTGTTTACCACGACGATGGTATCGTCTTCAAATACTATTTCGTAAGGTTGAGATTTTGACATGAGCTTTGCTGTGATTTCAAACATCCTAAGCGGATTGTTTTTTGAAATTCGTAAATTTGATTGAATACCGCTTTCGTTTTGAAATCGGACCAAAGTCTTTATCTTAGCCCTTCGAACGAATCTGCAAAAATACAAAATTATGAACACTTTACAACAAAGATACAGTACAAGTTTAGGGCTTTTGACCGATTTATATCAATTGACAACAGCTTACGGATATTGGAAAAGCGGTAAATATAGGGAAGATGCCGTTTTTTATTGCTTTTTAAAGGATCTGCCCTTTGGTGGAGATTATGCAATTGTCTGTGGTTTACAAGACCTTGTGGAGCATTTTAATAATTTTGGATTCAGTACCGATGATGTACATTTCCTGGCAACACTAATAGGAACTGACGGCAAAGCTATTTTCAACGAAAGCTTTCTCAATTATCTTCAGCGTCTGGAATTCAAGTGCAATGTAGATGCTATTCCTGAAGGAACTTTGGTATTTGATCATATGCCTCTATTGCGCATTAAAGGCCCTATAATACAAGTGCAGCTATTGGAGTCTATTGTGTTGAATATTATGAATTTTCAGACATTGATTGCATCGAAAGCAACAAGAATAAAAGCAGCTGCAGGAACAGACAAAGTGATGGATATTTCATCCAGCTTTTTGCCTTCTTTTGAGGCGGCCTTAGCAGCGAGCAGGGCAGCATATATTGGTGGATTCAACTATACGGCTAATCTGCAGGCAGGAAAAATCCTTGGAATACCGCTTAATGACATAATGAGTGTCCGATGGATTAAAGGTTTTTCTACTGATGAAGCTGCATTTGAGGCTTACGCAGCAGCTATGCCCAATCATTGTATTCTTTATGCGGACAGTATGGATTCAGTTAATAAAGCAATCCGTATCGGAGAAAAACTTAGGGAAAAAGGTTTTGAAATGAAGGGAATCTGTCTGGAAGGTACAGATATTGCCAATATGAGCAGGGAAGCCAGGAAATTACTGGATAATACAGCTTTGCAAAAGACTTTGATTATAGCCGGCGCCGGCGGCAATCAGGATGAATATCAAATCGCAGATGAAAAGGAGGGGGGAGCTAGGGTCGATTTATGGGCTGTCAGTTTTAATTCAACAAAACTTTTTGAGCATTCTGCGTTGGGAGTATATCCTGTTTTAAAGACAGAATTTGACTACGGTTTGAATGATACTTTACTTTGTCCTATTTTTAAAGGGGGTAAACAAATCTATACCAAACCTTTGCTTTCGGAAATAAAGCTTCATTGTCAGGATCAGATAGAAAATTTCAGGAGGTCAAAAATTCGCTAATAATTGATTGGAACTACTTTCAACCCCGCCTT
>JBIKQC010000395.1:0-4723 GCA_044349855.1 Saprospira sp. | reverse complement strand
TGCAGCGTTAGCAGTTACAACACCATTTGTATAAGCAATATTTGATCCAAGATTAGTGTTCATAAAGTTACCGCCATCATACATATCTAAACCACCATCTGAAATGCTGGTACCTGTTGTACCACCATCCAACGTAAAATTATAAGGGTTTGGTATAGTACTGGTAATTGCCGTTCCGTTTGTATTAAAATTAGCTCTTATTGTTGAAAGTGCTGTATTGGTACAAACAGGAGGTGAGCAAGGATCGTTCGCAGATGGCGCTGTAAATGTTGCAACAGACGTACATGTAAGCGTGATATTTGAAGGGCAGTTAATAACCGGTAACCCAGAGGTACTTACCGTAATAGTAATAGAACCTGTAGCTATACAACCCGTATTGTTTACCGTAACAGAATAAGATCTTGTTGAAGCAGGTGAAACTGTAATAGAGGAAGTAGCTGCACCATTGCTCCAACTATAAGTACCCCCACCAGAAGCAGTTATTGTAGTACTCTGCCCTGAACAGATGCCAGCAGGTACAGCAGTAAGATTAGGTATTGGAGTTGTTGTCACTGTAACTGTTCTACTGACTACATTTAAACAAGATCCTTGAGAAACCGTAACGGAATAGGTAGTAGTAGCAGTTGGAGTTACAGTTATTGCAGCAGTTGTAGCACCTGTGCTCCATAGATAATTTCCAACACCACTGGCAGTCAAGGTTGTTGACTGTCCACTACAAATAGCATTTGTACCTGTGATATTGGCATTGATTCCGGGAACCACACTGAAATTTACAGCTGCTCTACAACTTGGGGCACTAGAGCATGCAACATAATAAGTAGTGGTACCAACAGTATTTGTATTAGCTAATCCTGAGCCTGTAACACCTACCGGATTGAAAGGAGAGCCAGTTCCTATGGGTGTACCTCCAGTTGCTGTTGTATACCACTGTATAGTACCGGGCACACCTGGTGTAAGAGTAGCACCAGAAGGACCTGTAAATGTCCAACTATAAGAATCGGTAGCTCCAGGGCTGTAAGTGGTTGAAATAAGGTAATAAGTCACACCTGGCACCAGATTGGCAGTTAAAAGTGGGTCTGCACTACATGCAAATGCACCATCGTCATCACCTGTTACAAAATTTGCAGGCAAAGCACAGGGCGCAGCTGGGTTAAATCCATTTTGGAATAATTGACCATAAGCATCAATTACAGGAAAACATCCCGTAAAAGTATAGCTTCCTGCAGTAGACACTGTAAAGGTGAAAACATCATAATAAAAACTATTGGTACCATATTGAAAACAGGTTGTGTATGTCCTGTCCCAGGTAGGGTCTGTAGTCGTAAGAATACCAGAATTGAAAGTTGCTCCCTGTGAGATTGCCGAACCTGGAATTAAAGGGCAAGTAGAACTTGAACTTAGTGTTCCACTACCTCCTTGACAGATTGTAACACCAGATCCACTTATACTACCTGTAGTAAGCGTTATGCTACCCGATGCAGGACAGGTTCCTATACTTCCGTTTACTGTGTATGCAGTTGTTGAGCCCGGAGAAACTGTAATTGACTGAGTTGTAGCACCAGTACTCCAAGAATAGTTTGTAGCAGCAGCAGCCGTAAGTGTTACACTTTGTCCTGCACAAATATTTGTGCCAGGATTTGCATTAATAGAAAGAGGCAATGATGAAGCCATAGTTATGGTAACAGCTCCGGCTGCATTACAACCTAAAACCTGTCCGCTTACAGTGTAAACGGTTTGTGCCATAGGTGTAACTGTAATAGACTGTGTTGTCTGCCCAGTGCTCCACAAATAATTTGTGGCTGTACTTGCAGTAAGTATAACGGGCGTTCCGGGACAAACACTGTTATTAGATGCGGTTATGGGTATCTGTGGCCCTGTAAGAATCAAATAGCCTACAGTTTGAGTTCCTCTGATCGGGCAGGCATTATCCTGGAATGTAACAGAAAAATTATATGCTGATAAAGGAACAGCTGGAACTGTCCAGTTAACACTTAAATTTATCGGATTGCTGCCAGTTGTAGTTACAATAGCACCAGGCAAATTGGACGTAATGGTATTTACTGCAGTAAGTATGTCTGTGGCGTTGAGATCAGATGCTGAAATATTAAAAGAAACATTTCTTCCAGGACAGGTAGAAAAAGTATTTCCATTCAATGTAGCTCCTGAAACCGCAGTAGGGGTATTAGTAACTGGAGGGTTATTTGAACAGTTGATTACCACAATTTGCATATCGCGTATTACACTGCCAATTAAAACTCCATTGCGATATTCATCAACCCTTACAGCAATAGCAACTATCTGTGGCCCATTTGGCGTAAAAGTCATCTGCCCGGTTGCGGGGTCAAATATTAAAGCTCCCACCATATTCATCGGATTGGTCACCGTGTATCCCGCATTGTATGTAAGTGGAGTGCCTGCAGCATTCAAAGGGGTTATCATTGTGTAACGAAGCGAGTCACCCTCAGGGTCGACAACACCATGATTGTATGAAAAAGGAACGCCGCTACATATGTACGGAACTGGCGGAGTAGTAAAATCGGGTGAATTATTACAACTGACAGTCAAATTATTAATTCGACCCTCTACATACATGTTTGCACTACCAGGATTCGATATATTAGAAATGGTACTGTTTCGGCAACAACTGCTATAGCTAACAATCCAATCATTACAAGCCATTGGCAATGTTATTGTTCCTACATAAGTTACTAATTGAACACCAGGCAAGGGTCCTCCGTTGCAGGTACTTTGCGGCAATTGAAGAGCACAAAGCGGTGATGCCTCTACAACAGATACTCTATTTGCAGTTAGGCTTAAGTTTTGACCACAACTAGCTGAGGATATACTTATGAAAGATGATAAATCAGAATTTATACCAGCACAGTCGCGATAAAACGAAAAAGTTATCTCATACTGATTTCCACCTAGACATCTGAATCGAAAGTCGGCACCTTCCATGTGTGATGCCTGAACCTCTGTAAAGCATGCAAAAAATAATACTAAAGTAAAAAATTTGTGCAAAAGAGTAAGTTTTTTTCTCATGATGTTTAATTTAAAAATAACAAAATAACAGAATTAAAAATCGTCTGTAAATTAGTTATATTATTTAAAAAACTCATTTCTATAGATGTTAAAAAATTATATTTTTTTATCTCAGTATTAAATTTTTTGAAGTGATTATATTTTGATGTTATCTTAGATAAAGCTATTGAATTTGCAGCCACATATTCAAGGCACTCAAAGCTTCTCTATTGATCGTGTGTGGCATATTAAACTCGTGATATTCGACTTTAAATCTATTTTTCTCTAAAAACGACTTTAAAAACCTGGCACCTTCTATGCTCAACACTTTGTCTTCGATACCATGCACCATAAAAATTTTCAAACGATCATAGTAGGCTTTATTGCTGCTTAATAAATCAGCAGCTTCGGGAATTTTTCCACTTAGAAGAAAAATACCATTGAGCAATTCGGGACTTTTTAAAGCTACTGCCAATGACATAACGGCTCCCTGACTAAATCCTCCCAGATAGAGTCTTTTTTTATCGAATTTGTGCTTTTTATGTAGGTTTTCTAAAAATCGGATGAGGATATCTCGACTTTCTACTTGTTCAGCTTTATTACCAACAGGTTCGCCATTTACCCATTTTAAATCGTACCAACGGTAACTTCCCTCCGAAATTGAGCGGGGCGCTCTGATCGAGAGTATTAGAAAACTGTCGGGAAGCAAAGGCGCTAAACCATAAAGGTCTTTTTCATTACTGCCCAAACCATGAAGTAAGATCAAAAGCGGGGGATTTGTAACCTTTACTTTTGGTTGGCGCACAATATAATACAGCTCTGCTTCTGCTGTCTGTGCTGTATTGCACTGAGTAAACATCGTTAAAACGAATAATATTAAAAACAATGATTTCATGATTAATTATTTAGGTAAACACAAAGTTGAGAAGTATCAAATTATGATGATCAAATTAAAAAAAAGAGCAGCCGAATCCGGACTGCTCTATAAATATTAAAGATTTTAATGATATTACTTTACTTCTTCGGCCATATAAGACTCCATAGGAGGACAAACACATACAAGGTTTTTGTCTCCGAAGGCTCCGTCTACACGGCCAACAGTTGCCCAGAATTTATTATTTCTGACCCATTCAAGCGGAAAAGCAGCTTTTTCTCTGGAATATGATTTGTTCCAATCATTGGAAGTAATCTGCGCCAATGTATGCGGAGCATTCAATAAAACATTGTCGTGGTCATCAGCATCTCCATTAGCCACTTCCTCAATTTCCTTTCTGATTTGGAGCATTGCATCGCAGAAACGGTCGAGTTCACCTTTATCTTCAGATTCTGTTGGTTCAATCATAATTGTGCCGGCAACAGGGAAGGAAAGCGTAGGTGCGTGAAAACCATAGTCCATAAGACGTTTGGCAACATCTTCAGCGGCAACACCATTCTTTTTGAATCCACGTAGGTCTATTATCAGCTCATGCGCTGCACGGCCTTTTTCGCCTGTATAAAGCACATCGTAAGCACCTTCCAATCGGGCTTTGATATAATTGGCATTTAAAATAGCGTATTCAGTAGCCTGACGGCAGCCAATGCCGCCCAACATACGGATGTATGCGTAAGAAATGAGCAGAATAGATGCAGAACCCCAAGGTGCAGCAGATACAGCATGAATGCCATTTTCTCCACCAACACCAGATATAATAGCATGTTTAGG
>JBIKQC010000032.1:0-17069 GCA_044349855.1 Saprospira sp. | reverse complement strand
GCCGCCCTTACCGGCACCGCTCATTTTTTGCATGGTACCATAAAATCGAAGTCCATCTTTTTTCCCTGGCCATTTTACTTTACTTGGCAAATAGTAGGCAACTATTTGTCCGCCTTTGAATTTATCAGCGGGTTCAATATATTCATTTTCCTCCGATTCCTGTCCTTGAAAAGTTGGGGACATACGCATCATATGCTGCATGGGGATTTCAGAAATTTTGCCTTCAAAAACTATCTTCTTACCAATAAAGGATAAAATACTTTCTCCTGACTTCAGCTCATAATACGCTTCTTTTGTCATTTCTTCTGATTTTTTGACTTCCGATTTAATGTTTGCATTGGTATCTGCTGCATCATAATTATTTATGTTTGTTCTTGAGCCTGTACAGGAAAATATTGTAAACAATGTGAGACTCAAACTCAGTAATTTGACTTTTTTCATAATTTATTGTTTAGTTTGCTGCATTAAATAAAATAAATGAAATTTTATAAACTAATTGTGTAAGTAAATAAATTGGGCAATTTTATCTAAAATCTAATGATGAATTGGTCTATTTTGACAGTAATCCTAAAAAAAAGAGCCGCCAATTTCTCGACGACTCTATTCTTACTTATTATGTCTTAATTCAGTATTATTTACGTGCTACAAACAGTCTTTGTGTTTTCAACTGACCGTTTGCAGAGATTTCCACCATATAAACAGCAGCAGGCAGTTCTGAAACATTCAGGCTGTGCTGAACACTCATTACATCGCTGTATTCTACAGATTGAATGATCTGACCGAGGTTATTTACCAGGCGAATGCGGACATTGCTTATTGTGCCCAGTTCTACAGCAATCATAGTCTGATTTTCGGCAGGATTCGGGAACATGTTGGCAGTCCAGGCATTGGCAGCTGTTACATCAATTGCAACCGGTGGTTGACTTACTGTAACAGTTTCAGTACTGATACAACCGTTGGCATCAGTAACAGTCACTGTGTATGTTCCTGCTGTGAGACCATTTAGATCCTCTGTAGTTGCCGCATTAGACCAAAGATAAGTGATTGGTGAAGTACCGCCTGTAACTGTTACATCTGCAGAGCCATCAGCAGCACCATTGACCGTTGCGTCAGTTGCAGTTGCACTTGTTGCAAGTGTACCTGCATTAGTACCTACTGTTGCAGTAGCAGTATTTACGCAACCGTTAGCATCGGTAGCTGTTACGCTGTAAGTACCGGCTGCAAGATTGTTGAGTGCAGATGTTGTAGCAGCATTATTCCAAACAAAACTGAATGGAGCAGTACCGCCGGTTGTTGTAGCCGTAGTTGTACCTGTTGCTGAAGTACAGATCGTGTTACTTGCAGTAGCTGAAGCTATGAGGCCTCCGTTACCGGCAATAACTGTAGCTGTAGCAGTTGTAATACATCCGTCAGCATCTGTTACAGTGACATTATAAGTACCTGCCGCACCTGTAGCAGTTGCAGTGGTTGAACCGTTGTTCCAGATGAAATCAAATGGAGCAGAACCGTTTGCAGCTGTAGCCGTTACAGTTCCGTCTGCAGCGAGACAATTAGCATTGGTAGTTGAAGTTGTTGCAGTCAGTGTACCTGAGTTGATACCAATCGTCACAGCAGCACTTTCTACACAACCGTTGGCATCAGTTACTGTAGCTGTATAAGCTCCGGCTGAAAGTCCGTTAGCAGTAGCATCTGTTGCTCCGTTGCTCCAAACAAAGCCAAAAGGTGCAGTTCCGCCTGCAGGAGTTATAGTTGCAGTTCCATTGCCGGAAGTACAAAGTTCCTGAGTAGTAGTAGCTGCAGCAGTAAGGTTACCTGTTGAAGTGGCAACGATTGCACTGGCTGTACTTTGGCAACCGTTCGCATCTGTCATGGTTACAGCAAAAGTACCACCCAACAATCCTGTCAGTGAACTTGTAGTTGCTGAGTTATTCCAAACATAGCTGAAAGGTGCAGTTCCGCCGGTATTGGTGGCAGTTGCAGTTCCGTTGGCAGCTGTACAGATGGCATCGGCAGGAGTTACAGTGGCAACAAGGTTGCCCGTATTTGTTGTAACAGTTGTTGAAGCTGTACTTACACATCCGTTTGCATCAGTTACAGTTACACTATATGCACCTGCCGCAAGACCTGTCAATGCAGTTGTATTACCAGCATTTGACCACGAAGTAGTGAATGGAGCAGTACCGCCTGTAATTGTAGCCGTTGCTGTTCCGTTTAGAGATAAACAGGTTGCAGATGTTGAAGCAGCAGTTGTTGCTAATGTACCGGAGTTGGTAGTAACAGTAGTTGAAGCTGTACTTACACATCCGTTAGCATCGGTTACAGTTACACTATATGCACCTGCCGCAAGACCTGTAATAACAGTAGTGTTACCACCATTTGACCACAGCGTAGTGAATGGTGCTGTACCGCCTGTAATTGTAGCCGTTGCTGTTCCGTTTGGAGATAAACAGGTTGCAGATGTTGAAGCTGCAGTTGCAGCAAGGGTTCCGGATCCTACAGTAACTGTGGTTGAGCTTGTACCAACACAACCGTTAGCATCGGTTACCGTAACAGTGTAGTTAGCTGCAGCAAGACCAGAAGCAGTAGCAGTTGTCTGTCCGTTTGACCAAAGGTAACTGAAAGGACTAAGACCATTGCTAGTGCTTACTGTCGCTGTACCATCAGCAGCAAGACAGGTAGCTGCAGTTGTATTGGCGGTATTGTTTAATGCAATATTATTGGCATTAACATTAATAAATAAACTATTCTGACAACCTATAGCATCAGTAACGCTTACAGTATAAGAACCTACAGCCAGAGCTGAAACAGTTGCCGAAGTTGCACCGTTTGACCAAGCAAAACTGTAAGGCGCAACGCCATTTGTTGATGAAACAGTTGCAGAACCATCGCTAGCCAAACAAGTAGTTGGATTTGCAATTGCATTTAAGAATGGATTGCTTACAGCAATAGAAATAGTGCCGGTAGCAATACATCCGCTATTGTTAGCAGAAACTGTATAAGTAGTTGCTGCACTAACACCTGATGCAGTAACTGAAGCACCTGTAGTACTGCCAAGGAAAGTAGCAGGAGACCAGGAATAAGCCAAAGTAGGTGCTACAGGAGGTGTAAAAGTATATACAGTACCTGAAGGAAAATCCACAGCACTGCCAACAGCGTTATTTTCGGCAATACTGCTTACAGTTGATGTATTTGCCGGTGATAAAGGCGATACACTCAAATAACTGCCTACAGCACTTGAAATGCCTATAGAAGCAGTTGTCGCTGCCAATGCTGCACTTGTTGATCCATAGATAATTTGAATTTGACCTGTTGCTTCAAAGAACAAAACCTGACAGTCAATAGTTGGATTTGCTGCAGATCCACCACCACCAACATGCATTCCTGTCCACTGAACAGTTAACACCTGATTTGGGGAAGTGCCAGTAGTTGCATATGTTACAGTCCCGCCGGTCGTATTATTATCATCCCAAAGGGCAGCAATTACATTTGCTGTGGCAGTTAAGTTGTTTCCAAAAGCATTGGTAGTTGTTGTCTGGCCCAATACAATATAGCCATTAGAATTTACACTGAAAACGGTATTAGGACTACCTGCATAATTGAACGTAAAACCAATAGGAAGGTTACCAACACCAATATCATCACCAATTACAGCTACTGAAGTACCTGTTATTGGCGTATAAGTTCCGGTTGAACCCGTAAATGAATATACAGAAGCTGATTGATTATAAAATATACTTGCAGCCGCAGTAAGCTGTGAATTACCACCGATGCAAATTGCAGCAGGAGTAGCCGTAACCGCTCCCATAGTTGGTTGTTGAACAGCTGCAACAACTGAAGCAGTAGAAGCCGTACAACCATTTGCTGCAGTTGTTCCCACAACTGTGTATGTAACAGAAGCAGCCGGTGTAGCATTAACTGTAGATCCTGTGGTTGCTGAAAGACCTGTTGCAGGAGACCAGGCATATGTATCAGCACCTGAAGCTATAAGCGTTACTGCTGTTCCGCCCGGAGTACAGTAAGTTGAGCTGCTTGGCGCGACTGACATTGTTGGAATTGCATTTACGGTCAATGAAGTTGAAGCAGTAGCTGTAGCACCACAGTTGTCAGTGATGGTAACAGTATAAGAACCTGTCATTGCTGTTGTAACCGAAGTCAATACCGGATTTTGCACAATTGAGGTAAATGAAGCCGGACCTGACCAAGCATAAGTAAATGGGCCACCACCTGCAATTGGTGTTGATTCCAAATTTACATTATTAGCTTCACAAATTGTAGGCGTAGCATTATTTGCAGATGCAGATAAAGGAACACCTGTAGTTACTGTTACTGAATTTGTAGAGGCACAGCCATTTGATGTAGCTGTAACTGTGTAAACAGTAGTACTGGCAATGTTGGAAGCAAGCGGATTAGCGATTGCAGCATTATCTAATGTAGCCGCAGGCGACCAAACATAAGTAGGAGTTCCACCGCTTGGTGACCAACGGTAAGCATCCGGAGTAGAAACGGGCCAGGCAACTCCATTGCGGCCGCTTACAACAGATGCTGTAGTTCCTGCTGCATTCTGAATACCTTGAACAGCAGTGTTTGTACCGGAAGAATTCGTTGTATGAACCTCAATAATATTGGTAGTTTCATAAATAATCAGCTGAGTAGTAATTGCACCCACTGCATTGTAGAAGTTACCGCCTGTCCAATTAACTACCAATTGGCGATTAGGAGCAGTACCTGTCACAAAGTAAGAAATATTACCAACCGTACGGAAGTCCAAATCAGAATAAGTTGCACCGATAGATGGTCGGGCACTTGCTACTGTAGGAAAAGTGTTACCATAACCGGTATATGTTGTAGGTGCCCCGGCACCCAAACTAATAAATCCATTTGTAGATACAGCAAATGAATTGTAAGAAATTCCATAAAATACAAAGTTGAATGGAATAGGCTGACTTTCCCATCCACCATCATCCAATGTCCCTGCAGATAATGCTGTAACGGCTGTGCCTGCACTAGATAGCGCTGTTACACCAGTACCGGGTGTTGCAGCAGCTGCAAAAGGAATGGCGCTCACAGTATAGGCTGATGTTGTTGCAGCAAATACATTCAACTGACTGCTTCCATTTGCACAAACGGAAGATGGGGAAGCAGAAATGGAAAGTATTGACGGGATCTCAGCGACAGCTACTACAGACGGTAAACTTGCTGTACAACCCGTAGCTACGATTGTGCCTACTACTGTGTATGTTGTTGAAGATATAGGAGTTGCGTCAACCGTAAAACCTGTCGTGGCAGACAAACCTGTGGCAGGAGACCAAGCGTAAGTGTCTGCACCTGAAGCTGTAATCATTACAGCTGCTCCACCCGGAGTACAGTAAGTTGAACTGCTTGGTGAAACGGACATAGCCGGAATTGCATTTACAGCAAGAGAAGTTGAAGCTGTTGCAGTAGCACCGCAGTTGTCAGTGATCGTAACTGTATAGCTTCCGCTCATGGCAACAGTTGTTGCAGTTAAAACAGGATTTTGAGCTGCAGAAGTGAAAGAAGCAGGACCTGACCAACTGTAAGTATAGGGTCCGCCGCCACCAATAGGAGTAGCTTCCAAAGTAACATTAACTGCTTCACAAACTAGAGGAGTTGTTGTACTGGCACTGGCAGAAAAAGCCGCACCCGCTGTTACAGTAACTGCACTGGTGCTATTACAACCATTAGAAGTAGCTGTTACATTATAAACCGTTGTTGCCAAAATATTGGATGCAACGGGGTTCGAGATATTAGAAGCACTTAGGTTACCTGCAGGAGACCAGTTGTAGGTGATTGTTCCCGGTGATGCAAAAATTGGATTGTAGGTACCAATTGTTTGTACATTTGCTGCACCCGAAGCAGTCCAGTCAGTTCCTATGTTATTGTCGGTTGCTGTCGTTCGGTTAGAACCTGCCAAACCACCACCATTAGGGGCAAATCCTGTAAAGTCCGAAGCCGTTACATTTGTTGCAGCATTGAAAGTATAGCTGCCGGTCAAAGAACCACCAAGACCAACGGCATCTACAACCAAACTACCATTGTATAAAACAATACCAACCTGTGATGAAGAGCTGTAAGAATCAGAAGCACCACCTGTGTTAAAATATCTGTTTAGTAAATCGTCAGTTCCAACACCCAAGCAGACAACAGCAACAGCGTTTGCAGGAATGATTGTTCCTACAGGGAACGTAATGGTATGAGAAGCGGTAGCACCATTATTGGCAAAAGCAGAAAGTACATAGCCGCTTATATCTACAGGAGAAGAAGTAATATTGCTGATCTCAACTAAGTCTTGTCCAGTAGCATAAGCAGGGTATGGAGCAGTTTGGCCTGTACCTGCTCTGAAAACAGTTACCTCTGAAATTAGTAACGCAGGCAAAGCAGCCGATGCTGCTAATTGAGATGAAGCGCCTACACAAACATCAGATGGGCTTGCTGTAACACTGCTGATTGCCGGAGTAAGGTTTACATTAACTGTTGCAGTTGCTGATGCAAAACAACCGTTAGCACCAGTACCCTGAACCGTATAAACTCTTGTTGATGTAGGAGTCGCTGTTACACTGATACCTGTTGTGGCGGACAGACCGGCAGAAGGTGACCAAACATAACTTACTGAACTGCCAGAAGCTGTCAAGGCAACAGAACCACCTGCAGGCAAACAAAGATCAGATGTTGTTGGACTCACTGAAATTGTAGGCAATGCATCAATTGTAATTTGCTTCTCTGTAGTTACAGTTGACAAACCACTAACAGAACAGCTAACTGTTACTGCATAGAAAGTAGTTGTGCTAAGTGCACCTGTAGCTTGAATATTCGTAGTGCCAAGATTTGTATAAGGGCCACCAGAAACAGTTGAAGAGCCCCACTGATATGTTATCCCAGCATCAGCAGAAGCTCCGGTAAGAGTCAACAAGGTGCCTGTCCCTGTACAAACAGAGTTGACACCTGTGATTGTACCTGATACAGGTAAACCTGAACAACCGTTAATGATATAAGCTCCCAAGTCACTGTCAGTACGGGCAGCACAATCCAAATCTTGAGTAAGATATACAGGATATGCCTGACCAGCACCATTAAGTCCAAGATTACCCGCATGCAGATTCGTACTGTTGTTGATATAGTTAGGATTCAAAGATACTGAAGCTGCATCCTGAGTCATTGCAGTTTGCCAGTCGGCAAGGGTAGTAAAAGTTACTGCATTACCAAGACCAACAAAGCCTGAAGTTCCGGCATCATTCAGAATGAAGTAGTCATTATTATTGTATGCAGAACCTGTGTTACCGGCCAATGTCGCTGAGGTTGAAAAAACGGCAAAGTGACGGGCTAAACCGGTCTGAGCAGCAGTAAAGTTTGCAAAAATATTATTGCCAACGGTAAAAACCGGACCTGTTGTAGTTCCAATTTCATAGCAGGTACTGCTTAGATTGGGAGAACTGCTGCCATCAATACTGACACTGTTATTGAACACCTGATAATTTTGTGTGGCTAATCCTCCACCTGCCGATGCGATGAAGATACCTTTGAGGGTACGGGTAGCTGAAGCGACACCTGTGTAAGCAGAGGTAATTTCCGATACGGTGTTATTGTAAATACGCAAAGTATGTGTACCTGTAGTGGTATGTGTTGCACGAATACCTGAAATACCAGTAGTAGATGTAGCACTTGCGTTTCGGATACCACGAACTTTGTTGTTGAACAGAGAGGCGGCACCTTGGAAGGTCTCAACAAAAATACCGTCTGTAACTACATTACTTCCTGTAACATTGCTTATCTCGTTGTTAGAAATCGAGAAGCCGCTCTGATTGGTTGCACGAATACCAAAGGTCTGTACTGTTCCATTTCCAATATCATTGGAAGTACCGGGATCACCAATTGTATTGAAGTTTGTGCAGACAGTATTAGTAATTACATTATTAATATCGGGATTTGTAGCATTTCCCGTCATTTGAATACCTGCATAAACGCTCGTAATGCTAAAATTCCTAAAGGTATTGTTTGAATTTGCACCGGCTGCAGAAGTAGGTGCTGTAGGAATTGCAGTGACAAAACCACGGCTGCTTGTATTGGCTCTGTTCATAGAAACAGAAACATTCTGAATCACATTGTTTGTAGCTCCATCTGTAGCTAAACCGTTGTAAAGACCAATTCCAAAATCTGCTGTACCCGGATTGGGAGATCTAAGATCCAAATTCGATATAGTCACAAAATCAGTCCCTACCAGACCGATAATCGGCTCAGCTGTTGTGCCGCTAATAGCAGTTCCAGAAACCTGATTTGCAATACTTCCACCAGTTGTTCCTCCGTAGTTAATGACAGCAGGTGAACCTGTTTTAGTTATTGTCAACCTGTTGGTAGTATTGAGGCCGGTAGGAACACCAAGAAGGATTGGGAAAAAATTCGATCCCCCGGCTGGTGTAATATCATAAAGTGCATCTGTAAGATTCAGTGTCACTGAACCTGAAATACCACGGTGATTGATATCGGCAACAGCCTCATTCAGGTTGATATAAGTCTGTCCAAGACCTACATTGTAGGTGCCGCCGGGCAATACAGGTGGTGCACCGGGAGAAAATCTGAAATTATACGCAGGCCATCTTGTTGATTGAAGAGTTGCATTTCCAACATTAAAACCACCTGTTACAGCATCAAGATACTGACCGTTTCCTCCGGTTACACTTTTAATACCGATAGAAGCAGACTCTGAATTACTTATTGTACCGGTAGGTGCAGGACCATAAACAAAATCAATTTCATTCGTTCCTTCATAAAGTATTACCTGATAAGTGATTGTACGGGTTGATACACTAAAATAGGAAAGAGAAGTCCATTGAATAACACAGATTTGTGAACCGGGAGGGCCAGTTGTCTGGTATAAAATTTCTGAAGTTGTGAGGTCATCCCACCATGGTGCCAATACTGCCCCCGGAGCAGCTACCGTAAAAAGATTGGTGTTCGTTGCTGTTTGTGCAGTTGCAGTAAAACTCAACCATCCATTGGAACATACAGAAAAAGTTGTATAACCTGTACCCAAGTAGTTAAAACTGAATCCAATTGGGAGTGCAGTCTGTATTGCATCATCCCCAATAGCTGTCGAGGCGGTTGCCCCACCCAAAACTGTTATAGGTACGAGTGGGTCAAAGTTAATTGAGCGTGTCATTGGCAACTGCGCAAAAGCATTCGTCGAAAGGAATGCTGCGAGAAGCCAAATAACTACTCTTTGATTTAAGTTTGAAAAGAATTTCGTCATATAGACAAAGTTTAAATTTTAAAAAATTTATAAAAACTTTAATTTCGGCTTTCACAAAGCTAATCAAATGTTATTAAAATAATAAAAAAATATTATACTTTGTTGTAAAAATTAAGTTTAATGAAGGGAATTTATAATCCATGTAATTATATTCGGTTCGTGGTTTGAAATCTTTTATAAAAATTTGGTTTGACATTAAAAACAGTATAAGACAGGTTCAACCCGGATTGGCATAAAATGGTTATCAGCAATACAAAAATAAAAATGTTTAGATATTGATTTATAACTTAATAGCCCTGGTCATTTCACGCTTCCCTATTGGCCCGGGTAATGGGTCCAATCTAAATCCAACTGCCTTTAATGCCCTTTTGAAAGCACCCTGTGCGCAATAGGTTACCAAAACACCTCCAGGAAGCAGGGAATCGTACATTTTTTGCAAAAAAGCTTCCTGCCAAAGCTGAGGCTGCACATTTGGCGCAAATGCATCAAAGTAAACCAGGTGATAAATCGGATCAAAATTTTCCAACTCAAAGTTTTTAATTTTTAACTGAAAATCAAGGGAATTAACATTTGAAATTGGGATAAAAACTGTTAAATTTTCAGCGGCATGCATTTTCATAAATACCTCTTCAGACTCAGGTGCTTTTAACAGTTCCGGATAATTCAATTTTTTTGCGGTTTCTATACCTATTGGATAGAGTTCAAGACTGTGATATAAAACAGAAACTGGCTGTTTTTTTGCTTCCAGCAAGGTCATTAAGGCATTTAGTCCGGTACCGAAACCTATTTCTAAAATACTAATTTGGCTAAAACCTTGATTACAAAGGTATTTGAAACCGGCATTTATAAAAACCGTCTGAGTTTCCTGTATAGAACCATGTGAAGAATGATAGGTAGCATCAAACTTATCGGAATGAACAGTATGTGAGCCGTCTTCTGTTTTGATAATCTGGATCATGAGAGATATAAAAATTAAAAAAATTAACTAAAAAAAGCGTCAAAATCCGATTCATGGATTTTGACGCATAAGGTCAACCGTTTTTAATAAAATAGGTTTACTAAAAACTGTTAATTAATTACTCCTGAACAAGGATCACTATTTTATCTGTTCTCCAAAATGTCTGAGTATTTCTTATGATAAGCTTAGTTCCCTCAATTTGATAGCTTGAAGGGTCACGCTCGGGCAAAACAGCTACAATTTTGCTGCTGCCATTGCAACTGATACTGTTGTTCTCAAAATAATTGATTCTGGAACTGTTGGCCTGAGCCGGTGACTGAAATCCTTTTGTCAGTTTCATGGTTGTTGCACTGAGGATATCTTTCTGACGAAGAAATTTTTTGGTACCACAGCAGACATAGCCTAAAGCCTCTTTACCAATAAAATCATTTTTTACTTTCAATTCGGCGATTGAAGTCTGTAATTTGTCATTGGCAACCTGCAGTTTTTCGTTTTTAACCTTCAGATCTTCGTAAGCAATAGCGAGATCGCTGCGGTTCGTCTCCAATTCTTTTTCAGTTTTTTTGAGTGTAGACTGCATCTCTCCTACCATATTGCGTTTGGTACCGAGTTCTTCATCAATGGTTTTCACGCGGGCCTCAGCCTGATCAATCATTTTACGAAGTGTTTCATTTTCACCTTTGAATTTTTGCAGCATTCCCTGCAGGGCTTTGGTCTGTTGCTGAGCATTTTTATTGGCATCGCGCAAGGTTTGCAATTTTGACAGGATCTGCTCTTTTTGGGACTTGTTTTCAGCAAGTTCCATTTTGGCATTAAGCTGTTTGATCTGTTTTTCCCGATCAGAGATATTGCTTAGTGTATCATCGATAGCATTCAGCACGTCAATAGCTTCGGAATATTCCCCTCTCAGAATTTTTTCGCTGTCTTCCACTCCGGAAAGCGATTTACTCAGTTTGTCGTTTTCTGCCTTTATTTTCTCCACTTCTGATGCATATTTATCGCAGGATGAAAAGAAAATAAGCAGTATAAACAGTTGAAAATATTTACTGTACATAATTATATGTTTATTTTAAATCTTAAAAAATTATTAGCTGTTTTCTGTATCTGTTAAGCTGTTATTCCTTGACAATCACGACAATTTTATCTGTTTTCCAAAATAATTCGGTGTTAAGAATTGTCAACTTATATCCATCAACTTTGTAAGAAGCAGGATCACGTTCTGGAAGTACAACCTCTATTTTACCTCCTGTTCCACACTCGATTAAATCACTTTCAAAATAATTAACAGCATAACTGTTTGCTTTTACGGCAGTTTGATATTCTTTTGTCAGCTTTAAATTTGTTTTACTTAAAATACCTTTTTGACGAAGTACTTTTTTGGTACCACAGGACACATAGCCTCTTGCCTGTTCCTCGATAAATACTGTTTTCTTTTTCAGATCGCTCAATGTGGAAGTGAGTTTTTCGTTTGTCGAGGAGAGTTCTCCATTTTTCTTTTTCAATGTTTCGTAAGCTCCTGACAATTCACCTTTACTTTCCAAAAGCTGAGCTTCCAGACGACTCAAAACATAGCGAAGATCATCGATTCCTTTCTGAACCTCTGACAGTTCCTGTTCCTTGGCAAGCAGGCGGGTTTCGGCTTGAGCAATCATTTTTCGAAGCTGTTCATTTTCAACGCGATATGCACCCAACTTTGACTGTAGCTGCCTTGCTTCATCTTTTGATTTATCGTTGGCACTTTGCAGTACCTGCAACTTAGCAAGGATGACCTGTTTCTGGTCCAAATCCTTAGTCTCGTCGATTTTGCGGGTAAGTTTCTGAATGTCCTTTTCTCTGTCAGCAATAGCCTGCAGACTGTCTTCAATAGCATTCAAAGTTTCAACTGCATTGGCATATTCTCCTTTTAAAAGTCGTTCTTCTTCGGAAAGGTTATTCATTTTTTGTTGCAGTTGAGCATTTTCCTCCATGAGTTTTTCATACTCTGCTTTTTTGTTACTGCAGGCAGAAAGAAATATGGAAATGGCGAGTAAGGCCTGCATTAAACGAAATGTTTTCATATACTGATTTTTGTTTGTTACAATATCGAATTTAAATTTATTGGCTACTGTTTATTTTAATTTATGAGCTTTTACGAATTCTTATTTCAGTCTCCAATAAAGCTTTTGCGTGGGGTCGACAGATTCTAGCATAATTTCATTATTTCTTGAATACATACGGCCTTCTGGTAAATCGAGCAGGAACTCGTCTTCCGCTGATTCCTCAAATTTAACACTCATTTTATCTTTTTGTATAACTGCAGTCAATTCTTTTTTTAAATCGCTTGTAACATGCACGGCTATTTTACAGCGAATATCTATACCATTATCATTCATTTCATTGAATTTCATAGAAATTATCTCAACATCTGGTTTACTTCCGTCCAAATAACGGACAGCTCCCACAAAGGTTTTTGCACCCAATAATTCCGTGGATAGACTCTCAGGCTTAAGCGCAGCCAATTTTGTTTCCACATCCTTTTTGCGCTTGCCCTGTGGAAATTCTTTCAGGTATCTTCTGAAATGATACTCCGTATTTTCTGTTTGGGCAATTTGGAAAAGTGCCCCTTCCCTTCTTTGGGCAATTTCTTTTTTGCGTTTTGTTTCTGGATAACGTATCAGAAATGAATCCAATGCAGTCAGAGTATTGGCTTCACTTGCTGCATTCCAGTCAGTTTCTTCCTCAGGATTCCCTTTAGTTCCGCCGCAGGCAGCAAAGACTGCCAACAAGAGCAGCATTGGGACAATTTTTATTAAAATTTGCATATTAAAGAATTTATTTTTTTTAATAATCTATCTTGATAAAATGTTCAAGACCATAAGCATCCATTCTATTGTGATAATAATAAAGCAGATTCAGGTCCTGACTTTCAAAATCACCTTTCTTATTAACCTTCAGTGGTTTTTTCACGTGAAATGCGCCCACATTTTCAATACCGTGACGCACTAATTCCTCTGCAGATTTATCTCGAACAGTGTCAGAGAGTTGAACCGATCCGGCTTCACAAAGTTTCAACAGTTCAGCACGAATGAGATCTATGTTTTTATAAAGTAGGCTTTTAGCAATAACTTTATCTTCTTTTGGAAGCCGCAGCATGCCGTATAAATCCAGCTTCGGATATTTTTTTCTTATGACATTGAAGGCTGTGAAGGCCACCAAATGGCTGCTGAGTACAATGTTTTCGACATGAAACCGATCTACGATCTTCTCTGCAAGTCGTTTTGTGTATTCTTCGTTTCGCTGACGGTCGTATTTCACAATTCCATTGGAAATAAAATATTCCTTAGGATTTATTTCATCACCAAATCGCCCCTGACTTTTACCTTCCATGTCAACAAAATTGCCCATGACGTCCATAGGTTTACCGAAATTGACAATAATCTCAGAGCTGTTTGATACAAATTGGCGCAGAAATTTCAGTAACTTCAAAATACCGCCAAACCCATCTTTATCAACCAGATAAAGCTCTTTTCCGGTATATTTCAGATACTGATCTATGAGGCTTTTGGCTTCAAGCACAAAGTGATAATTCAAAACAACAGGTACAATAAAAATTTTAGTATCATTGCCATTCTGATAATTTGAACATTGTGCATCGATGGCAGTTCCAAGCAGTCCCAATTTCACTTTCGACTCCAAATGTCCGGAGCGGGAACGGGTACCGCCGGGAAAAAAGAGTGTATGCACACCCCTCTCGATCGAAAGTTGTGAAAAGGATTTGAGTGATTCCAGATAGAACGGATTTTTCTTTCTGCGGTCAAGGGTATAGGCCCCCAAACGTCCGAAGAAATAGGCCATTATTTTGCTGTTGTAAAGATTCAATCCTGCTCCGTAAGAAAAGGCCAGCATACCTATGCGGTCGGCAGCCCAGCCTATCAATATCGAGTCGAGATTACTGAAGTGGGTCGGCACCAAAATGACGGTCCCTTTTGTTACCAATGAGCGCACTTCGTCGATAGAACCGACAATACTAAGTTTATCGGTCAGTTTGGCACGGCGCAAAGTCATGGTATTCAAAATGGAATTGAAAAGCATGGGCAATACCTTACGTGCCAGTTTATAGGTTGGAATTTTAAAATCTCCTGTTATTTCCCGCACATAGCGTTGAATAATCCGTTCCAACAATTCTTTATTATAGGTTTCAGTTTCTGTACTTTCTTCAAAAGAACCCTGAAGCAGTCTTTTGCGGATGTCACTCCAAAAGTCCATTTCATCCGGCGGATCGACTTTCCATGGATTATCAATAATACGGGCTCTTTCGCTGTAAAGAACAGCAGCAATTCTCTCTGCAAGTGCATCGCCTTTTTTTTGCTGCACAATTCTTTGTACGGTAAAATCCTGAACCTGCTTCATAAAGGCAGCCTTATCCTGATACATATTATGTATTGGCCAAAGCGATAAATCTTCTATAACCGAAGGTATCGGATAGGTCCTGGGCCGGGGAGGCCCTACTGCGGTCAATTCTTTATCCATATAAGGAGTCTGCATGAAAGTTTAATTCAAAAAAAGGAAATACACCTCAAAAATAAGGTAGAAATATCCTAATTTGCAAACATATTCAAATTAAGTCATTGCAATTTACAATACTAATAAAAAATCTTTTGTCAGTTCTGAATTAATTCAGACTTAACAAAATAAAAATCAGTCATTAAGAAAAATTATACAATCTAAACCGACTAATAAAACTACAATGGAAAATTATCTGCGTTTTGAATTTCCTCAATCCATTGGACCAGAACAGGAAGAGCTGTTGGCAGAGTTGGCAGAATGGCCTTTTGATGGTTTTGAAGAACAGAATAACTGTCTTGTTGCCTACATCCCTGAATCTGATTGTGATAAAAATCTTCGCGATTATTTGAGTGAGCTCTTTCACCAGAAAAATTGGTCAAATGTAAAAGAGGAGATTATTGCTCCTCAAAATTGGAATGCAGAATGGGAAAAGCAGTACGAGCATGTATTGGTAAACAGTTTTTGTGCTATCAGGGCTACTTTTCATGAACCTGTTCCAAATGTAGAATATGAAATTGTCATCACACCTAAAATGTCATTTGGTACAGGGCACCACGCTACCACTTTCATGATGGTGAGGGAAATGAAAAAATATGATTTCAAGAATAAGTCAGTTTTGGACTACGGCTGCGGCACTTCTGTTCTGGCTATTCTTGCTGCAAAATTAGGTGCCGTTAATACAGATGCAATCGATATTGACCACTGGGCTTATGAGAACAGTTTGGAAAACATAGCTATCAACAATGTTCAGGAAAAAATAAAGGTTTTCGAAGGAGATTGGACAATACTCCCCGAAAATAGCAGTTATGATATTATTTTGGCCAATATCAACCGCCACATCATTTTGGGTTCTATGCCCGATATGGCCGCAAGAATAAAAAATGGCGGCTATCTGCTCTGTTCAGGTTTTTTGGATGGAGATGTGGAAATGATTACAAAAGCAGCTGATGAATCAGGCATGAAATTGGTATTTACAGCTGAAACAGATCAGTGGAGATGCCTTACTTTTGTTAAAGAATAAATAAAGTTGCACTTAATTCATTTAGCATTGTAACTTTTTTCATCTTAAGTATTACACAATACGGCTTATTCTACCTCCGTTTTTTTTAAACAATTATTTTAAAAAATGGTACATAATATATGAAAAATCTTATTAACAACTTCATTTTCTGCCTTTTAATACTTTTTTCTATCGGTTTATCGGCACAGGGAATTGACACGACTGCATTTAATGCCAATGATAGAGAGGTACTGCTGAAAGAGATTGAAGTCGTCTTGACCCAATTTAAAAGGGAAGATTGCGAAAAAACTCTGGATGATTTGAAAAAATCTGTAAAAGCTGCTAAATTTTCAGATCAGCACTATAACGGATTTTTAACGCTGACGGATGTGATGGTCAAGCGCAAAATGAAGCGTTACAACTTTATTCAACCGCTTTTGGCAATCATGCTTCAATTTGCAGAAAACACCAATGAATCATCACAGCATTTTGAAAAATGGGTTGAAATCTCGGTGCAGATTCTGAATGATCAGGAACCGAGAAATACAAAAATATTTGAAGACTATATAAAATGGTCTTACGAATTCTGGATAAATGGCAATCTCTACAAAACCTCTACAGGCAGCCACACCTGGAAATCAGCCAATAAAGACTTTGACATCCGGTACAGTGACAAGGAATTGAAAGTAAAATACAACAGCTCTTTACTTTACTGTTTTAACAAAGGTGATTCTCTAACCATCAAAAACGCCAATTTCACTTTCTATCCTACCCGTGAATCAGGTGGTCTGTTTATTGTTGAAAGAGCTACAGTTGAATGGGATCAGGAAGGGGCTACAGATGCAAAATGCGATCTTATACAGTTCAGGTTTAATGGCCGTGAAACAGCCTATAAAGCCGATAGTGCAATTCTTGTCTACCCTTCGGTATTCCAAACCCCATTGGAAGGTATTTTCAGCGATCGTATCACCAAAAGACATGAGATCAGAAAAATAAAGGACGGGGGAAAAGGTACTGAGTCAGAATCTTATGTTTCAGCTGCAAACCTATCTTATCCACGATTCGCATCAATTTCAAGAAATGTTAAAATTGAGGACATTGGCGAAGGTGTTGACTACACAGGCGGGTTCCGTCTTGAAGGAAGTATTGTAAGAGGTTATGGAGATGAACACGGCCGTTCTATCATCACTATCACAAACCGTGAAGGGAAACTTTGTGCAAGGGCTGAAGGTTCTGAGTTTAATATTTATAAAGGCGAACGGGTCGTTTCAAACGATGCAAAGGTCAGTTTATATTTCCCCGGA
>JBIKQC010000394.1:0-4732 GCA_044349855.1 Saprospira sp. | reverse complement strand
CTGAAGCAGAAAAAATTGAACTTTTGGTCATTGAAGCTCCTTTTCTGGCTGAATTAGTTCAAAATCCTGAATTTGAAAAATATAGTCATGCTGACAGTATCAATAATTTGAGAGAAATGATCAAGGCGGATAAAAGGTCAGAAAATGAAGCAATGATTGCAAATGCAAAAAAAAATGTAAAGACCCTTGAGATATCACATGAATTGAGAAGTGACATTGAACAACAGAAAAATAAAATTGAAGCAGAGAGAAATAAGTTCAAACTCAAAATAAATGAAGACTATAACCTTTTAAATCTTCTGAAAAAAGAGGACGAAACCTCAATTTCATCAGCCTATTTAAAGGAGGGCAACATTAAAAAAAATTATAGAAAATATCTAAAAAGCTTCGCAGGTAACCTTAAACATATAGCTGGAAAAATTGAAAAAGCAGGATTGAGCAATATTACAGAAATAAAAAGTATCAATCATATTGAAAGTGTTATTTATCTTGTTAATGGAAAATCTTTTGCTTTGGCAGATATGTCACCGAGCGGGGCAATCGGCCTTGCAACAAATTTGGAGGAATGGCTTGTCGATGTTTCAAAGCTGAAGTTAAAAGCTGAAGATGAACTTATCAGAATAGGCAAGACCTATGAAAATCTCTATAATGAAATCAAAAAAGAAGAATCCGATGCCATTAAAATATTCGATGATCGTATAAAAGACATTGAAAATAAGATAGAAACCTTATCTATTGAATTGGGAGAACAAAAGATTAATGATAAATACGAGTCGGCGTTTATGCTGCTTGACAAAAGTGATCTGGTCTTTAAAGATTCATTTTTGGCAATAAGCGAAAAATATAACTTAGCGCATAAAAATTTACAGGAAATCTGTAGAAAAGAATCTGAGAAAATTGAAGAAGAAATTGCTGTGTTTGAGAAAGCACAACAGGAAATTGTACTGAATAAAATCAATCTTTCCAATTTAGAAATGTTAAAAATCAGCGGACTTTCGAAAATTAAATTAATAGAAGAAACTTATCAGCAATCAGTTAATGAGATTATAAAATTTAATAATATCAATAAGTTCTAACCGATAAAAATAAAAAAAATGGAGCAATCCGATCAGAGATTGGGGTTAAATTTTTTGAGCAATTTCTTATTGTTGTTTTTGAAAAACGAATGAAATTTTTTATAACATACTTTTTTTACTTTCACACTTAGATGGATATTTTCAGATAATTCTAAACTTTTTTGATTTGAGCTGCACAGCCTGCCTAACTAACACTACTAAGATAACAGACTGTACAGCCGACAAATCATTTAAAAAACTACTAACATTCTAACATTCTAACATTCTAACATTCTAACATTCTAACATTCTAACATTCTAACATTCTAACATTCTAACATTTAATTTCTAACATTTAATTTCTAACATTTAATTTCTAACATTTAATTTCTAACATTTAATTTCTAACATTTAATTTCTAACATTTAATTTCTAACATTTTAACATTTTAACATTCTAACATTCTAACAATTAGATCTTCTTGCATTTAAATTTTTAATAAATAACATATTTTTTTTATGATTCTATTCCTGAATGATGATTTTATTTACAATATTTTCTCCGTTTGATTCGAACACCAGGTAATATATTCCAACAGACAAATCTGAAGGTAAATTTATTGAATTTTCAGGTTTTTCAAACTGTACTATTTGATGCCCTTGAGCATTTAAAATGCTTAATTTTTCTATTGAAAAAGGTGCGTCAATATTGATTTTTCTTTCTGCAATCAATGGATTTGGATAAACATTTACAAAAGAAGCCTTTTTGAAATCCTGTACAATAATATTTGAGTATGTCGAAGTATTGTCAAAATCAACAATTTTAAGGCGGTAGTAATTAAAACCGTTTTGAGCTTTATAATCTGTAAAATTATAATCATTGAGTATGGTTGAAAACCCAACAGCTGCTACTTCACTTATGGATTCAAAGTCTTTTGCATTTTCAGATTTTTCCACAACAAATACTTTGGTATTATTTTCACTTGCAGTAGACCAGTTCAAATTTACTGCCTGACCTACAATTTCGCTTTTAAACTGTACCAATTCAACAGGAAGAATTGAATTTTGGTTAGAAAGCGCCCAGGTTGAAAAGTTAGTTACACCAGAAACTGAAACAGAATTATTAGTTGCATTTTGTCCATGCAAGGGTTGTTGCCACTGATCATTTGACGATTCATAACGTTGGGCAACCAGCTCAAAAGGATCGTCAAAAGGTGATATTGGCAGTTCAACAGAGGCGTAAGTGAATGTAATAGTTGCCACAGGATTCCCAGTCACATCTATATGCCAAAAACGATCGGCAGTTGCATCACTGTTTTCCGGATACCCCAGATTGTTAACTGTAGAAATCGGACTATTTGGCCAGGGAAGATTATCAACACCTGTATTATATGTGGATAAGGTTACAACACCAGCATTGCCACTTGTAACTTCAAAAAAGAACGGTATATAGTCGCTATTTATACTGCGTGCGAATGGAAACACATGTATTTCAGAGTTACTGCCAATATTCCAACTTACACGACTCATATTATCGGTTGTTTCTGAAATAATAGCACCTGAACCGCTATTGCTTATAGCCATAGATGAAGGACTTTGTAATGTAAGTTTATAGCCATTAAGAATGAGGTAATCATCAACCAGATCCAATACACCTGTTCCATCCAATTCGATATCAGTCATCAGTGTAATCTCAGCATTTGATTTATCTAAGCTGATGTTGTGAAATACTTCTGTAAAATTGTTTGAATTGATTGTTTGAATATTTCCATCCGTAAAAATAACAGTTGAACCAGATTCTTTGAAATCACTTTCCAAACCGTTTGAATACCAGTTTCCGCCAAGTGCAATTACACCTGAAGCCAAGCCACCGTTACTCATATCCAAAGAACCGCCCGGGTTATTTACAAAATCGCCGGCTACATTTACTCTTGACATCAAATCTTCGATTTTTAATACAGCATTCTCATCACCATTCGAAGTACCGGTCAAAGTGAGACTGCTGCAGTTAAGAGTGCTTCCTCCCAACATTTCAATAGTAATAGGGGTAGCGCCCGCAGTTTTATTAACTAAAACACTCTGATTTACCGTAAGGCTTGACCCATTTTGTATAGTAAGATTATTACTTACTGCATTTATTGAACTTACTGTCAGTTCTTTACAAAACGCAGAGGTCCCTGAATTAATACCTATAACACAATTGTTTATAGCTGTTTCGTCAATAATAACTGAAGATTGAATGGTCGGCACTATATTATTATGCCAATTTCTGCAATCGAACCAATTTGTATTTGCAGTACCTTTCCAAATACTGCGAATATTGGGGTCATTGCTAACAATAGATATATCATCAACATAAAAACCTTCATTTGCACCGTTGTAGTTTACAGCAGTTCCTGAGTTCATTCTGTTGCTGAAATTTCTACAACTACTGCCCGACACAGAAATTATGAGTACAGCTATAGTATTGGTTCCGGCAGGGATAGCGTAGTTTAAAGGATTATTTACTGTAAATGGGTTGCATATATTATTTGAGCTCTGTATTCCCGCTGTAGTAGCTGAGTAACTGTACCCATAATCTGCTCCTCCGCTAACTCCTCCTACTGGTGTGAAAAGTCCTCCGTTTAATGAAACAAGAAATTCAGCACCCTCATAATCATCCAAACCGGCACCATTGTCTGCAATTACCGAGTGATGAATCTTTAGGTAAAGATTTGACATACCTGAAACATCAACAGTATTCAACTGAATAGTGTTACTTTCGCCTAAACGACCTATTCTGTTGGAAAAAGTTCCACTTTTTACATTTTCACTATTCCGATTTCCGCCCAGATAACCCCAGTTTTCGGTGCAATTAAGGCCTCTATTTTCAAAGCTTTGAAAGAAAATCGTTGTTTGTGAGTACAAATCCTGTGTAAAACAGAATAATACGAAGATTAAAAAAATGTTTTTCATAATAGTGTTAGTTAAAGATAAAATGTTAGAATTTTAAAGTTGTAAGCAACTAGCTTATTTGCTGATTACATTACAAAGTTACGTCACTAATTGTCCCTAAAAAATGACCTAGATTATGAACTAATATGACGCTAATCATCTTTTGAAAAACATTAAGCTTTAAATAAAAACTTTAATTTGATTTAATAACATTAAGTAATCGAGCATAAATAATGATATGTTATCAATGAATGGATTTTTTATACTGACAAGGCAGAAAACACAGCTGAAGTGGTACCTTCAGCGAGGCTTTCTAACGAAGTCAGAATGAAAAAGACTTCATTCGCTTCGCGGAGCCTTCGGGTTCAAAGCTATTATTATTTTGTGCTTGATTACTTACTATTTTCAACTAACCCATTTCGCTTAAAATCCAATCCGATATCAGATTTAGTGCTGAACCCGAATACTGAAGAACTGTGACGTTATATGAAACGAATGCTGAAGCTTGAACTAAAAACAAAGATGACTTAACTAAAAAACCAAAGCCCTGCAACGAAATGCTGCAAGGCTTTGGATATAATTGAGAAATTACTTTATATTAATTTTGATTCATCTTTTCAATTTCACATTTATTATCTTTACCGTTTGTGTTAAAAGAAAATAAATTCCAGATTTTATTAAAATCTAAATTTTGGAGTCAAGAAAAAACAGTCAGAATTTCTGATAACAGATTTGTGTTTTAAG
>JBIKQC010000393.1:0-4733 GCA_044349855.1 Saprospira sp. | reverse complement strand
AGCCTTTCGACATGCTGAAATTGCGCCATTGGATGCAGGTGCTCTTAATGTTGCAGGGCGAGGCTATTTACCGTGTCAAAGGAGTGCTCGATGTTCAATATCAGGACAAAAAAGTCATCCTGCAATCCGTGCGGAAGGCCTACTCCTTTGGGCTTGGAGAAGAATGGCCTGCAGGACTGCCCCGTCAGAGCCGCATTGTCTTTATCGGTAAAAATCTGAGGAAAGATATTCTGGAGAAGAATTTAAAGAATTTGATGGCTGTAAATTGAAACTATACTTATTTTGTTGATAATTATATTATTGAAGGCATTTTACCTGAATTCGAATTAGGAAACTTCGTTTATGGCATTCTAATTTTCACACAGTGAAAGCTATAAACCATTAGCTTTGCTTTCTATATTATGTTATATTTGAGTAAGTTGTCAGATTTAGCCTTAGCCGGGAAATCTTTTTTATTTTTCATAATTCTGATTTTTCATTGCATTAGGCATCCCTTTCCTGTTTGGAAAAACAATACTCAGGAAAATAAGCAGCACAATAGAAAATAATGTTGCCGGAAAAACTGAAGGCCAGAGCGCATCGGGCCATATATAATCATAGACCATCCAAAGTCCGAATCCGCCAAGCATGGAATAAAGGGCAGCAATGCCCGAAGCCCTTCTCCAATAAATCCCAAAAACTAAGGCCGGAAATAAGGTAACAAGTGTCATTGCTGAAGAATCGGCTGCGAGATTATAAATAGAATCGCCGCCAAGTGCCTGCCATAAGGCTAATCCTGCGATGACTGCAACAGAATATCTGAGCAAAATCAGCATTTTTCTATCCTTCAGTTCTGGATAAAAGGGTTTAATTAAATTTTCTGTTACGACCGCAGCCGGCGCTAAAATAGCACCGCTTGTTGTTGACATAATGGCAGAAATCAATGCCCCAAAAAACAAAATCTGCAACCAAACAGGGCTATGTGCCAAAACAAGTGAAGGCAAAAGCATCTGTTTCTCTTCATCAGAACCCATCAGCAGTTCCGGATATAAGTTTTTACCGCATAGACCGATCAATAAAGGCAATAAAGCTATACTAAGGTATAAAAAAGCCGAAAGATAAGCTGCTCTGACCGCTGTTTTTTCAGAACGTGAAGACATTGTCCGCTGAAAAACATCTTGTGATGGAACGGAACCCAAACCTACCAAAATCCAAGCCTCGCCATAAGATATGATAGATTTCGGATCATTTTCGGGAAGCATTGAGAAAAAACCAACAGGTTGAGTGGAGAGGATATGCACTAACCCGCCTGCTTCTGCTGTCAATATGATTGTCAACATAAAAAGACCGATTATGATAACGATGCTCTGTACAAAGTCTGTCATGGAAACGGCCCACATCCCTCCTACCAAAGTATATGCTGTTACGAGCAGTGAACTTATACAGATTGCAGCAGGAACAGATAAATTCCAAGCGGCATTTGTGGCCAATACACTCAATATAGTGCCCATAGCTACCATTTGAGCAGCTATCCAACTCAGATAGGAAAAAGACATCAGCGCTGCCGAAATCAACTCAGCCTCTCTGTTGTATCTGATTCTAAAATAATCTGATACTGTGATGATATTGAGTCTGTAAAGGGGTCTGACAAAGAAAAGTCCGATCAGAAAAAGGCAAAGCGCCGCACCAAAAGGATCTTTAATAACAGCAACGAAACCTCCCTCAGCAAATTCTGCAGAAGAACTCATAATTGTTTCGGAACCGAACCAGGTGGCAAAAATTGTAGTTGCAGCAACCGGGAGGCTCAGATTGCGTCCGGCGAGTACAAAATCTTCAGAATTATGCACCCGTCTTGAGGCCCAAAAGCCTATTCCAACATTAAACAGCAGATAAGTTAGGGTAAAAATCAGCAGCAGCATATTTTCAAAAAAATCAGAGTTGTGTATTTTACAGATTTAAAAATTTAGCATATCATAGCATTTCCAATCCAAATTAGACAATTAAAAGCTATATTTGTCTGTTTAAATAAGCTTTCAGCCATCAAGGCGATTACAAATTTAGCATTATGAACAAAAATGTGGGAAAATTTTGATTTAATAAAATTAATCGGTGGTTTAGGAATGTTCATTTTCGGTATGTTTTTAATGGAGGAAGCCATTAAAAAGCTATCGGGAGCCTCCTTAAAAAAGGTAATCAAAAAATATACATCAAATGTCTTCAAATCAATATTAACCGGATTTGTGGCAACAACTGCGCTTCAGAGCAGTTCAGCACTTTCGTTGATTGTACTTGCTTTCGTAGGTGCAGGCGTTATGAATATGCAAAGTGCAATAGGTCTAATTTTGGGTGCAAATATTGGATCTACCACCACAGGATGGATAGTAGCTTTATTGGGCTTTAAGTTCAATATAGAAACAATTGCCCTACCTATAATAGGTATTGGAGGACTTTTTTCTGTGATTTTTACAAAAAAACCAACACTGGGGAATTCTTTTCAGGTGCTTGCAGGTATGGGGCTTCTTTTTCTTGGGCTCAGTTTTATGAAAACAAGTGTTGAGGACTTTGCAAACTCAATTGATATCTCTACAGTTCCGAACTACGGCATCTGGATCTATTTTATTTTAGGAATTGCAGTTACAGCAATCATGCAGGCAAGTTCTGCAACAGTAGCTATTGTTTTAACAGCATTGAATGCTAAACTGATTGGTTTTTCTGCCGCAGCGGCCATGGTGATTGGTGCAGACGTTGGAACTACAATAACAATATTATTGGGAGCTATTGGCGGTAGTGCCGTTAAAAAAAGAGTGGCTTTTGCACAGGTCGGATTCAACCTGTTTACCGGCATTGCGGCCTTAATTATTCTACCTCTTATAATTTGGTTAATTTCATTCCTAATTAATATAAAATCCGATCCAATTCAAGCCCTTGTTTTATTTCATACTACCTTCAACGTTTTAGGAGTATTGATTTTTATACCTTTTATTAAATATTTTACTGAACTGCTGATAAAAACAATTGAAGAGAAAAAGCATAATCTGGCAATTTTTATAAATAAAGAAAGCGGTACGATTACCGATACTGCTTTGCTTGCACTCAAAAATGAAATCTTTCACCTTTTCAACAGGGTCCTATTTTACAATATAAGCACTTTAAAAATTGATACAAAATCGATATTTCATAATGGAAATTTTTTAACAAAAAACAGCATTGAATTACCAAATGATTTAATGAAACAATATGAGAGCATTAAACACCTGCAGGCGGAAATCATAATTTTTGCAGCAGGCATCCAAATGCGAGAAATTTCAAAACAGGAATTGGAAGAGTTGGAACAGATGATGCACGGCTTAAGAATGGCCGTGCATTCTGCAAAAACAATAAAAGACATCGCCCATAATTTCGAAGAATTTGAAAGTGAAGACAATGAATTCATGAATGAACAGTATGCCAATTTCAGAAAACGATTGATAGAGAACTATGTAAATATTTACAATTTAATGGAGGCTACTTCAGATATGGATAAAGTCAGTACCATTTTGAATGAGTTAGGCATCATAAAAAAGGCAGACAAAGGATTCTTAAAAACTGCAGTAGACGCCATCAATGACAAGAAAATACAGGATATAAGTCTGTCAAATATTATTGTGGCAAACCGATCATTTGTACAGTCATCCAGACAGATTTTGCTGGCTTTGCGCGAAATCATCCTGAGTAAAACAGAATTGGAAAGATTTGATAAAATGCATGAAGACAAGGATGAATTTTTGGAAATTGAAGACAACTAAACATTTATGCTGAACATAGAAACACCCACGCTCTTATTGGACAAAGATCGTTGTCTGAAGAATATAAAACATATGACTGAAAGGGCCACAGATCATGGCATCAGCCTCAGGCCGCATTTCAAAACTGCCCAATCCTTAAAAATTGGGCGTTGGTATAAAGATTTTGGCGTTGACAGGATTACTGTATCTTCTTTGCTGATGGCGGAATATTTTGCCGACGATTGGAGGGACATCACAGTGGCTTTTCCTGTCAACATTCTTGAAATAAACAGAATAAACAGACTTGCTGAAAAACTGGACAATTTGCAGTTACTTGTTGAAGACAGCTCTGAAATTGAAAAACTAAATAATGGTTTAGTAAAATCAGTAAATATTCTGATAAAAATTGACAGCGGCACCGGCAGAAGCGGCATAAAAGCAGAGGATATCAGCACAATAAAAAATGTTTTGTCACGCCTGGAACAATCTGAAAAACTAATATTTATCGGATTTTTAACGCATGCCGGACATAGCTACAAAGCAAGAGGCCTGGCCGAAATCATCAAAGTACACAATGACAGCACAAGTTTAATGCGTAAATTAAAAGCTACGTTCATCAATGATTTTCCCGAACTGATTCTTTCTGTTGGTGACACACCAACCTGTTCTATTGCTGATGATTGGGCAGAAATTGATGAGTGGAGAGCAGGCAATTTTACTTTTTTCGATCTGATGCAATGGCAGATTGGCTCCTGCAGCCTGGAAAATATTGCGGTAGCCCTCGCCTGTCCTATTGTTGCAAAACATGCTGACAGATTGGAGTTGGTACTTTATGGAGGTGGAGTACACCTTTCCAAAGATTCCATATTATTAAATGAAAAACCTATATTTGGCCTGCTGTCCAAATTAAATGACAGCTCCTGGAATTTACCCGAATCGGAAAATTATATCCGCTCTCTTTCGCAGGAACATGGACTTGCTAAAGTTTCA
>JBIKQC010000392.1:0-4735 GCA_044349855.1 Saprospira sp. | reverse complement strand
CGGGATGTGCCAGTTCAATCAGCACTTTAGCTCTTTCTTTCAGGTTTTTCCCATAAAGATTTGCAACGCCATACTCAGTAACAACATAATGAACATGGGCTCTTGTAGTTACTACACCGGCTCCTGGCTTCAGACAATTGACCAAACGGCTCTCCCCTCTTGAGGTTGTGGAGGGCAAAGCAATAATCGGTTTTCCCTGATAAGAGAGCGACGCACCTCTTATAAAATCCATTTGTCCGCCAACTCCGGAATACATGGCAGTTCCGATAGAATCGGCACAGATCTGACCTGTAAGGTCAATTTCAATTGCAGAGTTTATAGCCACAACTTTTGGATTTTTACGGATCACCTCGGTCAGATTCACATAGCCGGCATCGCGCAAAGTGACCAGAGGATTGTCATCGATAAAATCATAGAGTTTACGGCTGCCCATAACAAAACTTGAGACAATTTTACCGGGATGTTTTACTTTTTCACTGCCGTTGATCACACCGCTCTCCACCAATGGCAAAACACCATCCGAAAACATTTCGGTATGAATACCCAAATTTTTATGATTTCCCAAACAGGCAAGTACGGCATTGGGAATGGCACCGATTCCCATTTGCAGGGTAGATCCGTCTTCAATCAGCGCAGCGACATATTCTCCTATTTTTTGCTCGGCCTCTGATATTGGGCCCGGTATTGATTCATAAAGTGGTTCATCACCTGCTACAGCATAGGTAATCTGATTGATATGGATAATGCCATCCCCATGAGTTCTTGGCATAAAGTGATTTATTTGGGCAATAATAATCTGAGCAGTCTGTACTGCAGCAAGTGTAGTATCTACAGAAACCCCGAGTGTACAGAACCCATGTTTGTCGGGCGGTGAAACCGAAATAAGAACAACATCCAAAGGAATATATTGTTTTCTGAACAAAATTGGCGCTTCACTCAGAAAAATGGGTATGTAACTGGCCCGGCCGGCCTGTACAGCCTTTCTTATGTTGGCTCCTATAAAGAGGGCATTTACTTCAAAATTTTCGGCCCATTGCTCATCACTGTATGGTGCAGGACCTTCGGTATGCAACTGAAATATTTTGACATTCCGCAATTCGGGTCCTCTTTCTACCAGTGCTTTTATTAATGCCTGAGGTGCAGCGGCTGCGGTATGGATAAAAATATTGTGCCCGGTTTTCACTGCTTTCAATGCCTCTGCGGCACTTACTGTTTTCATAAATCAACGCTATTTTTTTAATGTCCTTGTAGAATAATATTCTTTAACATTGGCAACATATTATGCTGAAAACGTTAATTTTCCCTTAAAATGTGTTAAATTGGAACCGTTTTTTTAAACATATTTCAATTTTCAATAAATCAGAAAACTTGAAAAGCCCTGATTTCATGCAAGTTTATCATTTTTTGGTCTATTTTTTACATAAAAAAGCGTTCTTTGCAAAAGATTTTTCAATCGTTCTAATTGGCACGATAGTGGTCTGTTTCAATATAGAATTTTGTTTAAACAGCAATTTTTAGCAAACGAATCAACTATTATTTGGAATCCTAAACAAATACTTCTCTATGAAATCTATTATTAACTATCTCATGTACACCCTTCTTTTGGGTTTGAGTGGGCTGAACAGCCTCTCTGCACAGACCGATGCGAAAGACGGTTATGGAGGCCGCTGGTTTTTGGGCCTCAACGGCGGTGCTGCCTGGCAGCAAAGCGACAGTAAAACTTTTTTAGGCGGCGGCGGTGGTTTTTACCTCGGCAAAAATGTTCTTTACAGCCCAAAAGCTCCCTTGTCTCTCGACCTTAGATTCAGATATCTAGGCACAGTAACTACAGGTCAGGATTTTCTGACTAGCGACATTACTAACATTTCTTTGCTTAATGGAGCTTCTATGAGCTTTTTAGATCCTGATTATTCTATCACTAATGGCGGAAACAATTTTGTTTTCCATAATAACCGTACCGGCTTTCATGATTTATCATTAGAAGCAAGGTTAAATTTTGAAAACTTAAGACGGAAACACAATATTTGGCTTTCGATTTATGGTGGCATTGGAGTTGGATTTTACAGGGTAAAATACGACCAGTTAGACGACAGAAATCCATCTGTAAATAACGAATATATTGGACTATACAACAGCGTTGCTGGAGATTCTACATTAACAAAAGATGAGAAAATTTCCAGACTGACTGAAGGCCGTGATGGAAATTATGACACTTGGATGGATGGTAGCTTGAGTGGAAAATATAAGGGTATATTCACTCCTGATTTGGGGATTGAGCTCGGTTATTGGGTAACGCCAAGATTTGCAATTGGAGTGGGTCATCGTGTCAACTGGACTTTTCAGGATGATTTTGACGGTGTTATCCGCAACAAAAGAAATGACATCCACCACTACGCTAACTTATTCCTGCATTTCCGTCTGGGTGACGGCAGAACAAGCGGCAATGTCAACAATAACAATAACAATAATTTCAATAGTAATCCTGTTGTTCCCTGCCCTCAGGTTCAAATTACTACCCCAATCAATGAGAATGCAAGTTCTGAAGTACAAAACACCAGAATTGCTGTAACCATCCGCAATGTTGAAACCAACAGCGGCCTAATGTTCTATGTTAACAATGTTGCAATTACCAACTACAGTTTTAATCCTACTACCGATGCTTTTGAAGCATACATAGCACTGAATCCGGGCAACAATAACATCCGCATCAAGGCATCCAATGCCTGCGGTTCTCAGGAAGATCAGGTGAATATTGTTTATTCTCCTAATCAGATTATCAACAACAATCCCAATCCACCGACTGTACGCATAACAAATCCCGCGACCGACCCATACAATACCAATTCACCTACGGCAAATATCAATGCCACTATTACCGGTGTAAGTTCTGCGGGCAATATAACCTTTACTGTCAATGGCCAGACTATCCGCAATTTTAATTTCAGCGGAACAGGTTTCAGTGCCAACAACATTGGATTGCTGCAGGGCAATAACACGGTTGTAATCACCGCTACTAATGTAGGCGGAACTGCAAGTGATCAGCTGAACATTAACTATCAGCCTGTTTCTCTGAATCCGCCAACTGTAAATATAACTGCTCCGAACAATAATCCGCACAGCACTCAGAACTCTTCAGAAACAATCCGCGCGACTATTACCAATGTAATCAGTCCCAACAATGTAACCTTCACAGTTAACGGTCAGAATGTCCGCAATTTCAACTTCAGCGGCACTGCCTTTATTGCTAGCAATATTGCCCTGCAGCAGGGAAGCAACAGCATTGTAATCTCAGCAAGTAATACCGATGGCAATGCCAGCGATCAGACTGTCATTATTTTCGAGAATGTTCGCATTCCGGCACAACCCAGTGTTATTATTACTTTGCCAACTACAGATCCTTATACATCCGCTTCTTCTACGGCCAATATTCGTGCTACCATCACAAATGTTCCCAGCAGAAGCAATGTTAATTTCTTTGTAAACGGTATACAAAACAGTAATTTCTCCTTCAACGGAACCAGCTTTACAGCTGATAATATCGCAATGAATCAGGGTCACAATACTGTTCTGATCAATGCCAGCAATCAGGATGGAACAGCCAGTGACCAGACAATTATTATCTACAAACCTGTACTTGTTCCTCAACCCCCGACTGTTACGATTACTAATCCCACAATTGATCCATTTACAACACAAAATGCTACACAAACGATCAATGCTACCATTACAAATGTCAGCAATAGCGCTAATGTACAATTCACTGTAAACGGAATTCAAAACAACAATTTCTCATTTAACGGTACAAGCTTTGTCGCTCAGAATATCGGCTTGAATCAGGGCAACAACACAGTTGTGGTGAGTGCTTCCAATCAGGATGGCACCGTAAGTGATCAGACAGTGATTGTTTATCAGCCGGTGAGAACTGTAACTCCGCCTACTGTGATCATTACAATTCCGTCAAGAGAACAGTCAAACAGCTCTGCTGCGACTGCCAATATCAATGCAACGGTAACAAATATCCGCAATGCCTCAGGTATTACCTTTACTGTAAACGGAGTGCCAAACGGTAATTTCACACTAAACGGTGTTACATTCTCTGCCAATAATATTGCTTTGGTTCAGGGTAACAATACCATTATTATTACGGCAACAAATCAGGACGGCACTGCCAGCGATCAGGCTGTAATCAACTATCAGCCGGTGAGAAATCCAACTCCGCCTACAGTAATGATTACCAATCCGCAGAACAGTCCTTTCAATTCACCGAATGCAACTCAGACCATCAATGCACAGATCAACAATGTGAGCAGTGCTGCAAATGTAACATTCACGGTGAACGGCGCAGCTTATACAAACTTCAACCTGAACGGTCCAAGTTTTGCAGCTATCAATGTTCCATTGGTTCAGGGCAATAATACAGTTATCATCACTGCTACAAATCAGGACGGTACAGCCAGCGATAATGCAGTGATTGTTTATCAGCCGGTGAGAACTGTAACTCCGCCTACTGTAATCATTACAATTCCGTCAAGAGAACAGTCAAACAGCTCTGCTGCGACTGCCAATATCAATGCAACGGTAACAAATATCCGCAATGCCTCAGGTATTACCTTTACTGTAAACGGGGTACCAAACGGTAATTTCACACTAAACGGTGTTACATTCTCTGCCAATAATATTGCTTTGGTTCAGGGTAACAATACCATTATTATTACGGCAACAAATCAGGACGGCA
>JBIKQC010000391.1:0-4746 GCA_044349855.1 Saprospira sp. | reverse complement strand
ATTCAGATTTCTCTTTCTCACTGAGTCCCAACTTATCAATAGCAATACGAAAATCAGCCTCTGTAAAGCGGTGGTCTAACTCATCCTGCAATGTCATCATCTTTTGCAGGTATCCTTGCAGCAATTCCTTTTCCAAAGTTTTTTATTTATTTAGATTGTCAGAAGGCAGATTATCAGATTAAAAAGCTTTGTAATGATTATTTAGGATCTCGAAGTAAAGGTTTTGATCATGGTGCATTGACTCAGCTCAAACCCCTCTTTTTGCAATGAGCAAAGCACATCTTAAAAGAGGGGCTTTCCAGCTCCTTTGGAGTTCGGCAAAGCCGAGAATGCCCTTCTTTTTGAAGAGAAGGGTTGGGACGAGCCAAAAGCATTTTGCTTGCGCACTTTGCGTAAATCTTTGGAATCTTTGCGGTTAAATTTTTAGATCCTGTATCAATCTGCCGGGAGGCTAAAGCCACCGTCTCAGTCGGGTACTCAATCAACCTTAGGCTAAAGCTTAAAGTTTTTCTTTATCTTATCAAGGCTGAAGAATCTCCTTCGCTATGCTTCTTTACTTTATTCTTTAAAAAACACAAGATAAGCTTAGCATATTATGCGTATACCATTTTGGATCTTTGCCGTAAAATTTTAGACCCTAAAAGTCCTTCTGTTCTTCCAGTATCAACTTTTATCTATTTCCCGGTAAACCATCGGAACACATCCATACCATTTGCAAAAAGAAGCAGCGCAAGCAATAGGACAAAACCAAATATCTGTGCATATTCCAATACTTTCTGAGGTACAGGTCTGCGCATGGCAATTTCCACCAGCAAAAACACTGCGTGTCCGCCATCCAGCGCAGGAATCGGCAAAAGATTCATAAATCCGAGTAAAAGCGAAAGAAAAGCCGTAATGGCCCAAAAACGTTCCCATTCCCAAGTTGTCGGGAACAGTTTCGAGATGGAGATAAATCCACCCAAACTTTCACTGGCTTTAACGTGACCGGAACCGGTAACGAGCTGACCCAATGCTTTGATATTCACAACAAGAGCGCCCCAACCTTTGGCTACACCGGCAGGGAAAGCACCAAAGAAAGTGTAGTGCTTGGTCTCCATAGTAAAGTAACGGTCGAAATCGTAAGGAACAACGCCGACTGTACCATCTTTTGTAGTTTTCAGGGTAAAGGTTTTGGGTTCTTCAAAACCTTTGCGGATGACAGTTATGGTAATCTCTTTTTCAGCATGTCTCGACACTTCTTTTTGGAATTCATCGAAATAGGGCATTGACATACCATTGCAGGCTATGATCGAATCTCCGGTCAATAAACCGGCTTTTTCGGCAGGCATACCTTTTTTGGTTTCTGCTACGACAAGCGGCACACGTGGCGTGAAGAAAGGTCTTTTTATGGATGCCAATTTAGAAGCAACAGAGTCTGTCACAGTTAAAACCGTGTCCTTATCTCCTCTCCTTACAGTAATTTCGTTGGCCATGTTAATGATGATTTCTTTCATCACAAAGCCCGGATCGTATTTTACCATCTTTTTGCCGCCGACTGCCAAAATCTGATCTCCATTTTTAAGACCCATTTCAGCACCCAAAGCATCAACTGCAATACCATTTTTCATGTTTTCGGCAGGCAAATACTGTTCTCCGTAGAAAAACAGCAGCATACCGTAAATGAAAAAACCGAGAATAAAATTAACAGTTACACCGCCCAACATGACGATGAGGCGCTGCCAGGCCGGTTTAGCGCGGAACTCCCAAGCTTCAGGTTCATTTTTCAACTGCTCGGTGTCCATGCTTTCATCAATCATGCCGGCAATTTTCACATATCCGCCGAGGGGCAGCCAACCAAGGCCCCACTCTGTATCACCTTTTTTGAATTTATAAACTGAAAACCAGGGGTTGAAAAAGAGGTAGAACTTTTCAACGCGCATACCGAACCAACGGGCGGGCAAAAAATGTCCGAACTCGTGCAGCGTTACCAATATAGAAAGACTCAGAATAAACTGTAGTGCAACAATTGCATATTCCATAGAAACGGGAAAAGAAAATTTTTAGTGGAATAATATTATTCCTTTGTAAATCAAATAATTATTAAAAATGAAGCCTTTACACATCATTAGTTTTAAACAAAACCCCACAAACATACTAAAAGTTTAGCAGATTTTGTCAGTATTTTACAAAATGATTAAGAGCTCACAGCTTTTAAATTCTTTATTATTAACTTTGGGGGTATGAAAAAGAAAATATTGATATTTATCTTACTTTGTATTTTTTGCCTTGAAAATGTGCGATCTCAAGCGCTGGTTCCAAACATTGGAGGGCAGTTAGGTCTTTCCTATTCACTGGGAACACATGTCCGCCGCCTTGGACTGAGCTGCCGTTTTTATTATCAGTATGACTTTGTTCAGTTTAACATTCAGGCTGCAGCTGTCTATAATTTCAAAAGTCTGGGTTCGGAGGCAAAGGGTTGGGAAGAAAACATACAATTGGGACTTACGGGCGCTTGGGGTAAAAAAAGAGTAAATACTGATTTGGTTCATCCTTACATGAATCCATCGGGCAATCAGACACTTAGGCCATACAGTGCGGCTTATGCCTATATTTTTTACTTCGATAAATTTGGTACTTCTCAACGCAGCGGTGTTTTCGGACTTCAAATAAAAGATTTCCGATTTTATTTTGAAAATGACTTCCTGGCTTTTCAAAGCATGGATAAATACCGTTCGGGTTCCTTAGGACTGTTTTACAGATGGAAAGATTGGCAGTTTGCGCTGAAACAGATTGCGTTCACGGGAGATCCTTATGGATCTTATTGCCCTTGGATCGAAGATGACGTATTTCCGTCACGCTCCGGTTTTATCGATATGACCTCAGCACCACTTGGCAATAAATCGGTAGGTATTTTAGCCCTGCAGGCAGAAAGAAGAATGCCTGTCGCAGAATATCTGAATATTAACCGTCAGCTTCCGCTGGATCAGTATGTCGGTGTAGAATTGGGTATTGATGCAGAACAGATCAGAAATTTCTTTCAGAATAAACTGATTCATGATTCAAAGGTCCTTCCGCTCAATTGGGGTGATGTTAAAAATCCGCATGTGCCTATGATCTGCGAAGACGGTTGCCCTTATACCTATCATGAAGGACAAAAAATCCGCAAACCTAAATTGTATTTTCAAACTTCTTTGAATAATAGTATATTGTATTAATGTATTTGCTTTTTATATGCTTATAATTTGCAGATTGAAACATTGTCTTTGCAGGTATTTATTTGACCCAGAATCTAGCGATGGCATTGGCTCATAGAATTGTTTTGCTAACTTTTTAGTTTGTTAGACAGTTCAAAAATTCTATTAGCATAACGCTGCCGCGGGCTATTTTTTACTTTTGTCTTGATCTCGTCAAAAATGACGAGAACAAAAAATCAAGTCGGAACCAATGCATTTTGGGGGACTATGATGATTCGATAACCGGGCCAAACAAGTACCAAAGTCTAAAGTAATGCGGCAAACAAATGCAATTTTCCAACAACCTTAAGATCCGGAAAATCATAATATTGTTTTAGCCCCATCGGGGCAACCTGTCCTTAGGCATGAAATGCCGTAATGATCAAAGCTTCGTAGGAGTAACCTGTAGGAGTGACCTCTTCTCTTAACGATCCGTTTGCAAAATTGTTTTACAGAAAGGCAAAGCAGCTTTTAGTGCTTCTGTATCAAAATCCTTTTTAACCCAAACTGATAATTTACTCAGATTTTTTATTTTGGAAAGGGAGCTGATTGGCAATGTTTTCAAAACAGTTCCTGCAATTTCCAATTCTAACAAACTCTCCATTTTGTATATTTCTTCCGGAATATAAAATCCAGCCTCTATGGTATTTTCACTGTTTTTATAGGCATTTAATTTTAATTTCTTCATTTGACTGAATCCCAAAAATGCTTTTGGAAATCGCCTTACTTTTTCGTTGTAACTCATATAAAATTCATCCTGCCTCAAACTTCTTGCTATTGCCAATTTTGACAATTCAATATCCGCATAATCTAAAACCAGATCAATACAAATTTTACTGTTCAGATGAACTGTATATGCCAATTTTCCGAGATCAATTCCGGAATCTTTGGTCATCATTATCAGTTTTTCCCTTATCTCCCGTTGTTCTGAATCTGAAAAATAATATCTGGGTTTTTTATTTATTTTACTTCTATTTTTCAGTACTGTCAACAATTCAGGACCGGCCTTTTGTTTTAGCAGTTGTAATGCTCTTTTTGAAGTTTCTTCCGAATTGGACATTTTATACACAATAAACAGCTCTGTTATCAGGTTATCGGGAAGTCCACCACCTTCTACCAAACTGACCGCCAAAGACATGTTGTCTTCATCAAGGGTCATGATCATATCGGAGACTTTCTGAGCATCTGTTTCAGCAGATTCTACCAAATAGGAAGGATTTACTGCGTCGAAAAAATGGGTCAATTGCCCTTCGTTTATCCACTGCCAATCTGGCTTTCCAGGCATTGACTTTGGTATTTTATTTGCCCTTGCACTGATCAGTAAGTGTGTAGTATCTCCAGTCAGCTTTTCCTGAATTTGAATGTCGCAGGCAGCGGCCTGTTCTTTTACAGTTTCCAAATTTAAGGCCGTTTTGCCCATCAGGAAAATCTTATCCCCTTTTTTTAGGGGACTGTCATAATTTTCTGTCAGTAAAGCAAGGGTCAAATCTGCTATTTTTGTAGCAGCGCTGTTTAGTGCCAAAAGCAGTCTATT
>JBIKQC010000390.1:0-4757 GCA_044349855.1 Saprospira sp. | reverse complement strand
TGCGGGCAGTTTTTCAACAGGCCAACCCAATACCGCAAGGGCAAGAATTGGCGTTCCGCCCATTGCATATACATCACTGAGGGCGTTGGCAGCTGCAATTTTGCCAAATAAAAAAGGATCGTCCACTATCGGAGTAAAAAAATCACTAGTACTTATCAACGCCTCATCACCATTAATCTGAAGTACAGCAGCATCGTCATGACTGTCATTACCCACCAATAAATTCGGAAAATTTTGGGTTTTATTTCCTTTTAATATTTCATCCAAAACAAGCGGTGAAATTTTACAGCCACAACCAGCACCATGTGCAAAATGTGTTAAACGAATTTCATTTTCAGGAATCTGCATACATTTTTTTTGTCTCAATTAAGTAATCTGAAATTTCATTCGGACTATAACCTGTTAATTCTGCATTTTTTAAAATCCGTACATGAGAAAAACTGCTTTTTAAATAAAATCTATCGTAATAATTCAGCAAAATTTCAAAACTGCCCTTAATGTTATTTTCATGCAACAGTTGTATTGCTTTAGTGTTTAGGTCATTTCCCATTCTTTTTCGAATTCTGTAAATTCCATTTTCCAGATCTTCGGTAGAAAATTTCCCATAATTTTTCAGGATTGTGTCCAGCCTTAATTCAAAAGGGACGTCTAAAAAAATAAAGGGTGCTTTTTTTAAATGCTTGTAGAATCCTTCAGGTAAATTGATATTTCCAATTCTTCTGCTCTCATCTTCTATCCAGACCCATTTTTTATCTGAAATTGCTAATTCAGCTTTTATTTTTCTGAGGTAAACGGCCAGTTCATTTTCAACCTGTTCCATACCCGGCTGTGTGGGTAATCCTAAATTACCGAATGCCGACCCCCTGTGGCCAGCAATTTTTTCCAAATCGATAATGAATTCTCCTTTTGATGCCAGAGAATTTAAAACTTCAGTTTTTCCGCTTCCGGTATATCCGCCAATAACCATCATGGGAAGATCATTGTCAAAATAAGCCAAAACCCACTTTCTGAAAGCTTTGTAGCCACCGGACAACAGATAGACTTCAAAACCGTAGAGATCTAGAAGCCAAGCTATCGCGGCACTGCGCATGCCGCCTCTCCAGCAATGTACAATAATTTTATTGCTGCCGGATTTCTGTACTAATGCTTCAGCGGTTTCTACCATCGTCCGCATTTTAGGCCCAAAATAGTCAAGGCCAATCTTTATGGCATCTTCTCTGCTTATCTGCTTGTAGGTTGTACCCACCACTTTACGTTCTTCATCTGAAAATAAGGGAAAAGACAGCGCAGCGGGAAAATGGGCATGACTGAACTCTGCCGGACTTCTCACATCAAAAACCGGAAGTTCTTGAGCCAGTTGCAGAAAATCCTCAATATCAACTGTTTTTACTGCCATGAATTTTTTTGCAAGGATATTTATAGATGAGATCTGTTGTTTTTTTAACTTTTGCAATATAATGCTAAAATTAGGGGTTTTTCGGCTGATTTTAGCAGTAATTATTAAAAAGTTGACACAGTATAAAAAACCTTATATTAGGAATGAGAAAATAAGTCCCATTAAATTTTAATAGATCAGCATTAAACTAATTTCCTAACCGCATAAATCAGCTCATCGATAAATTCTCCGTTCTTATACAATGTTTTCTCCAGTTTTGCTTCGAGGGTAAATCCGGCTTTTTCCAAAACCCTTTGTGAAGCAATATTATGGCTGAATGGACGGGCGTAAATTCGTGTAATATCGAAGTTTTGAAATCCATAATCTACAATTTGTTTAATAGCTTCCGTTATCAGCCCTTTTCCCCACTGTGTCTCAGCCAGCCAATATCCCAGTTCGGCATTTTTACAGTGAATGTCGGTTTGCGGATGAATTCCAATGGCACCTACCGCTTCTCCATTAATGTCGATACAGAATATGCGCTGTGGATTGTGACTAATAGCCATTTCTATGAACTGAATTCCTTTTTCTTCAGTATATGGATGCGGAAAAGCATCCGTCAGATTTTGGGCAATCTTTGGATTGTTGGCATATTTTACCAAATCTTCAAGGTCATCGGTACGCCAGCCGCGTAAAATCATAGTCTAGTATTGTCTAATTTATAGAGGAAGTCTTTTTTCTTTAAGTGTAAAATTACATAATCCTTTAAAATAATTACCTTAACAAAAATGAAAAATATCTTTCAGTTTTTCAAGAACTTGCATTTCTTATCCGATTGCAGTATATTTGAATCCTGACTAATGAAATATAAATATTATGGAAAATCACCTAATATTGATTTATCAGACCGAAGATGGTTTGACAAAAAATGAAACTAGAAAAAGAAATGAACTGCTATGAATGAAACTATCGAGGGCGCTTTGCTGCACGTAATTTATCGCAATGAAGAAAATGGTTATACCGTTGGTCGAATAAAATCGGCAGCAGATAATTCCGTGCTCATGATTACAGGATTGCTAATGGGGGTACAACCCGGTGAGCGACTGCATTGTAAAGGATCTTGGAAAAATGATAAAAAATATGGACTTCAGTTCAGTATCGATAGTTTTGAAGTACAGCTGCCCGATGATTGCGAAGGAATAGAACAGTATTTGGCAAGCGGACAGATAGCTGGAATAGGCGAGGCCTTTGCCAAAAGAATAGTTGATAAATTTGAATTGCAGACCTTTGAAATTTTGGATTCTAATCCAGAAAAATTGTTGGAGGTTGAAGGCATCGGCAAAAAGAAATTGGAAAAAATTGTCAATTCATGGAAAGAACAGCAGAATGCTCGTGGAATTATTCTTTTTCTGCAAAAATTTGGAATAGCAGCACAATTTGCGCAGCGTATTTATAAACAATACGGACAGGAATCAATTGATAAAATAACAGAAAATCCATACCGGCTGGCCGATGAAATGGTGGGCGTGGGATTTAAAAAAGCCGATGATCTTGCCCGTCAGTTGGGTATTGCAGTAGAAGACAGCATGAGGCTGGATGCAGGAATGCTGTTTGTATTAACTGAACTTTGCAACAGGGGTCATACCTGTTTTCCATTGGATAATTTTCTTGCAGAAGCTTTTAAAGTCTTGGATGTTGATCCTGAAAAAATAAACAGTAGGATTGGCGCTTTAATCAATACAAGAAAAATTTATGTTGGCAGTTTTAATAACACTGGAGCTGATGCCGAAATGTATATCTGGCCCTGGTATCTGCAAATGCAGGAATTAAATATTGTTGAACAATTGAAGAGACTGTTGATCGGCAAAGAAAATTGGCATAATGAAATTGACCTCGACGATTATCTGGGCAAAGCTTGTAAACGCTTTGGCATTACACTGGCAGAACAGCAGGAAAATGCGGTCGAAAATAGTATTTCTAAAAAAGTACATATCATAACCGGAGGACCCGGAACCGGTAAAAGCACTATTACTAAAGTAATTTTGGAAGTACTTGGCAATTTCAGCGAAAGGATATTTCTGGCAGCGCCAACCGGAAGGGCAGCTAAAAGAATGAGCGAGATCACAGGAAAAGAAGCTTCAACCATTCACAGCTTACTTTCTTTAGATGCTTTCAGTGACATGCTTCGAAGCAGACTGACAGAAAAATTGAAATGCGACGTACTCATAGTAGATGAGGCCAGTATGATAGATACTGCATTGATGTCAGTTTTATTGAATTCGCTGCCCGACAGTGCCAAGCTAATTCTTATCGGAGATGTGGATCAGTTGCCTTCTGTAGGTCCGGGCAATGTCCTGCGAGATCTTTTGGATTCCGGACAGGTTCCTACAACCCGATTAACGGAGATTTTCAGGCAGGCAGGCAATTCTAAAATTGTTATGAATGCACACAAAATCAACAATGGTATCTTTCCTGATCTGAACGTAGACAAGGATGGCGATTTCTTTTTTATTCACGAAAAAGAGCCCGATAAAATTGCCCAAATCATTGTTGGCCTTGTCAGTGAAAGGCTAAAAAAAACCTATCAGCTGCATCCGCTTAAGGATATGCAGGTGCTTTGCCCCATGCATAGGGGCATGATTGGCACTCAGGAGTTGAATCAGGCTTTGCAGACCGCTTTAAACGATGTCGATAAAAAAGAAAAGACACAGCGCGGAAATGTAATTTTTGCTGTTGGCGATAAGGTTATGCAAACAAGGAACAATTACGAAAAGAATGTCTATAACGGCGATGTGGGTATTATTAAAAGGGTAAAAGTTGTTGATAAAGAGCTGGTGGTACAGATGGACAATGAAAGAGAGGTGGAATATGAATTTTCGGAACTGAATGAATTGGAATTGGCTTACGCCGTAACTGTACACAAATATCAGGGCTCTGAAGCGCCCTGCATTATTTTGCCGGTTCATGAGTCTCAGTTTGCAATGCTTTACAGGCACCTTTTATATACTGCTGTAACAAGAGGGAAAAAACTGGTAATTGTAGTCGGCAGCCGCGATGCACTTTATACCGCTGTTAAAAATGACCATGCGAGGGAGCGATATTCCGGTCTTTGCAAAATGTTGCAGGAAGATCAGAAAAATGTATTTCCTGAAATTAAAATTATTCCTATGCTCGGTGAGGAATGTTATGAGGAATGGGTGGAAGAAAATATGATGTGGTAGTTAATTATATATTGTTATTTTAGTTCATCAACTTATTTTATAGAATAAACTTTTTCTAAAAGCTGTTGAATTTCAATGCTAAAATGCATATAAATCAGAGTAATAAACAAGAAAAAGGGCCGAAATTTCAGTTTCGGCCCTTTCTTGTTATATCAAAAGCT
>JBIKQC010000389.1:0-4761 GCA_044349855.1 Saprospira sp. | reverse complement strand
AAACCAAAATAAATCAATATATATTATGGCAATCATAATCACGGATGAATGCATCAACTGCGGTGCCTGCGAACCGGAATGCCCAAACAATGCAATTTACGAAGGCGGTGTTTCCTGGCGTTATGCTGACGGAACAGATCTGAAAGGAGAAATTACTATGCATGACGGCCGTGTGGTCGATGCAGAATTGGATTCAACTCCTGTTTCTGATGATTATTATTTTATAGTAACTGACAAATGCACCGAGTGCGTGGGCTTCCATGAAGAGCCTCAATGTGCGGCTGTGTGTCCTGTTGACTGCTGCGTGCCCGATCCGGATCATGTAGAAAGTGAAGAAACACTCCTAAAAAAGAAAGGCATTATGCATCTTTAGTTTATATTACTAATGTTAGAATATCAGATAGTTATTAAAAAATAAGGTAAGTTTTGAGTCATAAACAACCATAAAATCTGAAAAACATTGCATGATATCTCAAATAATCAGTGCCTAAAGTTTGTAATTTCAAAAACTGTTGTTATATTTGTTCCGCAAAATTAACATGGAGGATGTAGCTCAGCCGGTTAGAGCGCCTGATTGTGGTTCAGGAGGTCGTGGGTTCGAGCCCCATCTTCCTCCCTCCGTTAAAAAACAAAAGCGAAGTCTGTAAAGGCTTCGCTTTTTGCGTTTAATCAGTCCATATATTATAATATAATCACACGCTTCCAACGGTCAAAATTCCTGTCCATCTTTTCCCCATTTAGCGATTTGATAACCCATCTGTTTTTATTGGAATTCAAATTAAATTCTATAATTGATTTATCCGGAAGGCTAATTTTATGTTTAAGTAATTTTTGATCTGCATTATGCTGCAACATAAAATCGCTCAGACTTTTTATTGTGCCCTGCCAATCTTTAACAAAGAGCAGAATCCCCATTTTATCTGTATTATAAACAATGACTTTATCCTCAGTTCTTCCCGGAACAGAGAAAAACTGCCAATTGCCGACTATTAGCTCGGGCAGATAACCAACGGGAACAGTAACCGGACTTTTTGCAACAGCAAATCCTTTGCAAATACCTGTATTGTTCTTTTCCTTAACTTTTTTGGGACCCTGAATATGAAAACACTGTTTTATATCAGTTGCCTGCAGGCTGTCGTTCAAAATCAGTACAATAGGCCGCGGCACCAACTGCGAAATTTTACCTCGCTGCACGCCACCACCTGTCAGCAGCCAATCGGGGCCCTTCCAGTGAATTTCGGGACTGCTGTGCCAGCCATGTCCTATAAGATGAAGCGAACTGAACGAATTTCTGTCTTCAATCATATTCAGCAGAGAATCAGGTAACCTGTAAGGCAGCATCAATGCCATAAGTGACTGATGTGTGCTGTGCGGTGACAATTCTTTAGAGACAGGAATGCCTTTTTTCTGATAATACCAGGTTCTCATTAGTGCGGTATGTGGATCAGCGCTCAGGTCAGACCAGCCATGTCGGTGCAATTGACGACGAAAAGGCACAACCCGCTTAAAATCTAAGGTTCCGAGAATATATTCGTAATTCATCTGATCCAGAACTTTTCGGGCTTCTTTCCTAATTCGATCTGAAGGAGCATGCGCTTCCAATGTCAAGAGCGGAACAACAGTATAACCAAGATATGGTATCGAATTATACTCCCAAAATCCGTATTCCAACATCTCATGGAGTTGAACAAAAAGAAATTTCTCCAACCTATCCAATTCTTTTTGCTGTTTTTCTGTACCCTTTCCATGACTGTAAATCCAGTGACGGCGCAGATAACGCACCGATTCTTTCATGAGGATATGATTCTCGGTTTCTTTCAAAATTCCCAATGAACCGGGAGTTTTATTTTCAGGTTTTGCGCTTTTTTCAATGAGCAGAACATCGAGCAGATGGTCAACAGAGCTTTTATAAAGTCTGTTGCTGTCATTCCCAAAAAGGTAGAGAATATTAACAAGTATGATCTCACTGAAATCATAATCGCCATTAGGATTGAGCAACCAGTTGGTACCGCTCCTACCCCAAGGCTGAAGTCCGCAGAGATAGGCATTGACGGAGTCAAGCTCCTGCCCTAATGCCAATTTTGCCAATAGAATTCTGGGGCTGTTTGTTTTTCCTCTAGTTTTCCAGTCGGCATCCATTTTAACAGCTGCAAAATCGCGAACAATTGGTTGTTTTGCCCAATCAGTCTTATTCTCTATATCCTGTTTTTCATTGATCCTAAAATCAGTAAATATCTCAGTTGGAACTGACCTTTTGACACGGGCATTTCCAAAATAATAAGCACAGCTTTGCAGACTTAACAACAGGAACAGGAAGGGAATGTATTTCATTTCAAATACAACATTTTTAACCTAAAAACGAAGAATTATACCTAGAAAAACCTTTTCATAAGTTCCTTTGCCTCTTCTGACCAGGGCAGATCTTTATCAATCACTCCCTGCAATACTTTTTTAGCTTCAGCTTTGTTTTTACTGTAAACCAAGGTGCAAACTGCTTTATAAAAAGGGAAATAAGGATCTTCATCCTCAAAATTTAACTCATCGCGATAAAGGTCCTGCAAACGAAACAGCGTTGAACAGGCCTCTTCAAATTTTCCTTCGCGCATTTGAATAGATATCATTCCCATTATAATATCAGTCTTTTTGGGAAAAGACTGAAGCAGCATTTCCAAAATATCAACCGACATACTGTATTCATGATTTTCAAAATACAATCTTGCCAGAGCAAAGAAATCGTCAAAATTAGGAGAGAGATCTGTGGCTGTTTTCAGATAAGGAATTGCTTTCTGATATTTTTTTAAAGGAATAAAACCAAAGGAAAGGATTTTGTATAAATCAACATCGGATTCTATGTATTTCTTGGACTCTTCCAAATAAGCAATTGCCATATCCGGCTCACCGCGAATTACTTCCAACACCAACAGAGACTTGAGCATCATAAACTTATTGACAACTTTTGGATTAGTCAATTGGGCTTTGAAAGCTTTTTCCAATTCAGCCCACTCTGTTTTTTGTCTCTCGGTCAAATCCATTTTAAAAGACTTATCCATCCCAAATTTATCGACATTAGCTATCATTACACCATAAAACAACTCAAAAAGTTTGGCTGCATTATAGCTTAATTTGGCAATTTCTGAATTGGGTTTTTGTGACAAAGCATTTTCAAAAAAACTCAGATCTGCCTTAATTACTGCTTTTTCGCCTAAAGTCTGCATTTGAATTATCATTTTATAAATGACTTCCAATAATGCAGCGACGTAAATTTCAGGAAGTTCAGGATCCAGTGTAAATGCCTTTTCTATACTGTTTTTACTACCAAGAGTATCCAGCATTTGAACCTGATAAACAGCTAATTTCGCCCAACCCTTTGCTACTTCCGGATTGCGCTCGGTATAACTTGCCCACAGTTCCGGCACATCGGGCATTCTATTAACTTCTATCAAAATATCTGTCATCTGCTCCAGATGTTCCAGATTAGATGGATTTAATTCATACAATTCAACGGCTTTATTGAAGGCCAATTGAAGATAAGACATACCTGACTGAGGATCATTTTTTTCTTTGTTAGCATAATAAATATCGCAAAGCAGATTGATATCAGTTTTATCTTTTTCATAACGCTTCAACAATTCATTGAGCGGCTGTCGTTTAATACGGGCTGAAGGCATTGTAGTGATATCCAGCATTTTTGCATTGAAACTCACAATCATTGTGGCAGAAGCCTGCGGAAAAGGAATAACATTTATAAGCGCCTGAGTATCGGCAGCTGAACTCAATATTTGGGCAAATCCCTTGAAAGAAAAGCCAATTAACAAAAGGAGCAGAATACTATTTTTCATATTATAATTATTGTTTGTTACTTAAAAGGTAACGTAATTATAGTCAAATTTTAAAAAAAATTGGCGATTTAGTCACTTTATACACAAAGGTTTTAACTGACTATTGCAGGGGACAAAATTTATACCTATATTAACGCTCCCAAATTAATAATAAAACAAACTAAAAAACTATGGCAAACGACACATTAGCAGAACAGCTCGAAAAGCTAAAAGTTGCACTGAGTAAATGGGAAAAAGAACTAGACGTTTACTCAAAATGGGCACTACAAAACGATGGCGTTATCTCTGTGAGCGAGCAACAGGAAATTGACCGACGAAAAACTGAAATTGTTGCCATCAGAACAAGAATTTCACAGATAGAAAAAGCTAAAGGAATACAGACAACTCAGACTGCTCCGGTACAGGATAATTCGAAAAAAGCAGCTGAAATAGGGCTTACGATGGTGGTTAATCCAGAATATCAGCGTGGATTTGCCTATATTCCTTTCAAAGGACCGGTAACCGGAAAACAATACAAAAAAGGAGATAAAATAGATCCCCAGGATTCAAAAGCAGTATATGGCAGTGAAAAGGGGCCAACCTGGTGTAATCAATTTGCAATGGACCTTGCAGGACAGGTAATGGGCAAAGAAAATGACCCTTTCCGTTTTTTGGATAAGGGTTATGCTTCTGCCGGAAAAATGAACGAGTATTTTAATGCCCGCGACGATGTTTTTGAAGAAGCAAGCGATTTGGAAAAGGCTTGGGAAGCAGCAAACAGCGGTAAACTGGTCTATTTGAGCGACAGCGGTCATGTGGCTACCTGTGTTCCAACCAAAGAATTGCAGACAAGAACAGACAAACAGGGAAAATCCTGGAAATTTGGCGAAGTGGTTCAGGCAGGAGCTTCTGTTGGAAAAATGTATTTAAACTATGCCTGGTC
>JBIKQC010000031.1:0-17285 GCA_044349855.1 Saprospira sp. | reverse complement strand
GGAAAATCCAAGATTTACTGCTACCAGAAAATTATCTGACAGATAGGTGATGGCAGGGCCCAGTTTTTTTGGCAAATGTTCATGCATCCAAATCTTATTAGTCTGCACATATTTTGTCATGGCAAAGAGTAAGCCATTGATAATTACAGATAGGATAAGCAGCGCTCCGATGCTGAGTATCATCCCAAAAGAAAGGACTCTGTTTATCAGCACCTGTATCAGTTTTACTTTTTGGGGAACTTCTTCAACACCGAAAATCTTATTTAGGGTTTCCTGCATGGCATAAAAGATATTGGTGGCAATAAAGACAAGAAACCCGAAACCTAATAGGGTCATCCACCAGTTAGTAGAATGACTGCCGATGTTTTGTACGGCGTTCTGAATCTGAACGGCCGGTTGTTCTCCTACAAAACCAACCAAAGCACTGTAAATTCGGCCTTCAACGGCTGCTTCGCCAAGAAAAAAGCCAACCAATGCTATAACTATAATGATAAATGCAGGAAGGGAAAATATAGTGTAATAAGCTATAGAAGCACCCATACGGCTGACCTTATCGCTCAGGAAACCTTGTATGGTATTGCGCAATATGATAAAAATCGGTCTTAGAAAACGACGTATGATATTCCTTAAAACACGCATTTATTCTTTTTTTTTAATATTGTTGTAAAGTTAATGTTTTTGAATTAAAATTCTTAGCGAATTTGAACCGACCCCTAAAAGTTTGACAATAATTGGGTGCAATTTACAATAACAAAAGGCAGCCAATCGGCTGCCTTTATTTGATACTTATCTTTTGTTATTATTTCTCATCGCGTAACGCACGACGCAATATTTTGCCGACATTGGTTTTAGGCAATTCATCGCGGAAAACCACAAATCTTGGGCGTTTGTAACCGGTTAGATTTTCAGTACAGTGCGCCATTACTTCTTCCTGAGTAAGCGAAGGGTCTTTTTTAACGACGAAGACTTTTACTGCTTCACCTGATTTGTCATCAGCTACGCCAACTGCAGCAGCTTCCAATACTTTTGGATGCGAGGCCAGTACTTCTTCAATTTCATTGGGGTAAACATTGAATCCTGAAACCAGAATCATGTCTTTGATACGGTCTACAATTTTGACAAAACCGTCTTCATCCATAATGCCCACATCACCTGTACGCAGCCAACCTTCGGGCGTAATAGTGCTGGCAGTGGCATCGGGCTGATTGTAATAGCCTTTCATAACCTGCGGACCTTTTACCTGAATTTCACCGGCTTCACCCAATGGCAATACATTGTTGTCTTCGTCGCAGATGCGCACCCAGGTGGATGGTACAGGCATGCCTATTGTACCAATGCGGGCATTACCACGGATTGGATTCACACTTACTACGGGTGATGATTCGGTCATACCGAAACCTTCGGTCAGGGTAATACCTGTCACTGTTTTCCAACGTTCAGCAACCGGACGTTGAATGGCCATAGCACCACCAACAACAACTTTCAGTCTGGAGAAATTCAATTTACTGAAATCTTCATTGTTCAAAAGGGCATTGAATAAGGTATTGACACCGGTAATGAGTGAGGGTTTGCTGTCTGCAATGATTTTAACCAAAGCAGGAATGTCGCGTGGGTTGATAACCAAAACATTTTCTGCGCCAAAACTGCCGAGGCAGAGGCAGTTCACAACAAAAGAGAAAATATGGTAAAGCGGCAGCGGTGTAAGCACAGTTTCCACCCCTTCTTTGAGGTCTGCATCCGACATCCAGGCTTTTACCTGAAACATATTGTGCAAAATATTACTGTTGGTAAGCATTGCGCCTTTTGAAACGCCGGTTGTGCCGCCAGTATATTGCAGACAGATGACGTCTTCCATGCCCGATTTGTGTATCTTTAGGTTGGCCGCATTGCCCTTCTTTAGACAGGTTGTAAATTTTACATTGCCGGGAATATTGTATTTGGGCACCATCTTTTTGATATTGCGCACCACAAAGTTGATAACAGTTCCTTTGATGCCGCCAAACATTTCACCGATACTGGCAACAATCACATGTTTTACCTGTGTTTTTTTGAGAACTTTCTCCAATTCAAATGCAAAGTTTTCGGCAATGACAACGGCAGTAACTCCCGCATCATTGAACTGATGCTCGATTTCGCGGGCGGTGTATAGTGGATTTGTGTTGACAATAATAAGTCCGGCACGCATGGCACCGTATACGGCAATCGGATATTGAAGCAGGTTTGGCATCATAATTCCAATTTTGTCGCCGGGTTTTAGCCCAATTGACTGAAGATAAGCGCCAAATGCTCTTGATTTTTGATCAACATCACTAAAAGTCATTGTTTTTTTTGAGCTGCCGACAATACTTGTGAAGGCAGGACGATCTTTGAATTTGACCAAATTGTCATTAATAAGGTCAACCATTGATGTATAGCCTTCAGTGTCAATGTCATGAGGAACTCCTAAAGGGTAGTTCTTCAACCAAATGCGTTCAGACATAATTACAGATTTTAATTAGTTTAATAAAATTAGGATATAGAGAAAAGTAATACTATCTCCAAAACTAACAAGTCTTTGATAATTAGTAGTAAAAAAATCGTTTTAAATTTTTATTCTGTTAGCCTTTTATGCCTTTGGCGGCAAAAGAGTTCAATGTTTTAATCATTTCAGCAGCTGTTTTATTTGAATATACAGTTCCTTTATCAAGCTGAGTTGATTCTACCCAACGGACACCATGAATGGCGTTGGTCAGCCATAGTTCATCTGCATTTCTAAAATGTTCAGTTGTCAAAGCTGTTTCAATAGGTTCAAGCCCAATTTCAACAGCAGTTTCAAGAAGAAGTCGTCTTAATATTCCGGAAACAGGTCCTTCGGAGAGGCTAGGGGTAAAGAGCTTATTTCCTTGGCAGAGAAAAATATTGGAAGCAGTAGCTTCGGCAATTCTATGGTGGTAATTAAGCAGCAGTGCATCGTCCCAACCCATTTCTTTTTTATGAATGGACGCCATGACATAGGGTAGGGCAGAGGTTGTTTTTAATGGAGAAAGGAGATCGGACGAGAGTTTAATCTGTTCATAGACACCCACTTTGAGTCCGGATTCATTCAGTGTGAAAAAACCTTTAGGAATCGGATTAGCCTCGATCTGCCAGGCAACATTATTGGAATCGGGCGTGTAAAGGCCCGGGCTTTCCCTCCAAAAAGTCATGCGAACCCGCCAATAAGGCAAATCCGCATGCTGATCGTTTTCGATTTGTGGTTGTTTGAAGCCATCTTTCTGTATGGCACTTATTGCCTTATTTATTTCATTTTCAATCCAATTGGGAGAAAACCCGAGCGGTGCCGACATTTTCAGTGTTTTCAAACCAATTGCAAGTCTTTCGAAATGCTGATGGAGAAAAACTACTTTTTTGTCAATAAACCTGAGGGTTTCGAACAACCCGTCCCCATATTTGAAACTGCGGTTTTGAAATATATCCTGCATAAATCTAAAGCTGCAGACGAATGTCTTTCAGTTCAATGGTTTTTCCATTTTCAATAATAGTAAGGCTGATCACTGAAATCTTTATGATTTCATCAGTTGAAAACTCGTCCAAAGGAACCGACCAATCTTTAAGTTCAACTGTGCCTGCATAGTCACCGCCTTTGTCGAAGATGTCGATATTGGCTTTGTTAAATTTGAAGGATGCAGTTACATTAGCACCATCAGATTTTTTTATAACTTCAATCTTTTTAGACTGTTTATTGATTTTAATAGTCAAATCGTCGGGGTTGATTTGAGCAAAACTCTTGGTAACTGTCAGGCTCAACATTCCCGCCACAAGCAAAAACAAATTCAATGCACTCATATTCTTATTCTCCAAAGTTTAGATTAGGCGTACAAAATGTTTTTAAAATGTTAATATCGTAATATTAACAAAAGCTGTTCCAAAACAGTTCCAAATATAAATTGTTTTAGGAACGATTTTATTAATGTTTCAGATTTCTTTTCACAAGTGTTGCTGTTCCTTCTGTATTCAGCAATTCGCCTTCGGCATTTTGAGAGAGTTCTGCGGCATTTGCTTCATCGGTATCGATGTGCATTTCCAACTTGAAACTTGGTGATACCCGAATGAGTACATTTCCGAAAGTCAGCGGACGCAGGCCATTATTTACATCTACCTCTACAATATCTCCATCCACTACGCCAAAGACTTCGGCATCGGCAGGAGTCATGTGTATATGTCTCCAAGCGCAGATAACTCCTTCTTTCAGGATAGTTTCTCCATGATTACCGACAATTTTCACTCCGGGACTGTTCTCCACTTTACCGGAGGCACGAACAGGGGCATCCAAGCCCAAGAAAAATTCATCGGTTCGCGAGATTTCCAATTGATTCAGACTACGGCAGGGACCTAAAATACGCACTCTTTCCAGTTTGTTTTTAGGACCGACAACGGTAACCATTTCATTGGCAGCGAATTGCCCAGGCTGAGAGAGCGGGGCCTTTTCCGTAAGTTTGTACCCTGCTCCGAAAAGCTGTTCCACCACTTCCTGGGTGAGGTGAATATGACGGGCAGAGATAGCAATTGGTATAGTTGGAATAGTATTGACTTTGTTTTCCTGATTAACCAATCGGGAAGTTTCAGCGGCAATAGCTTTTTCCTCATCGGTTTTAATAACCAACAGTTTTACCCGGCTATTGACATCATTGAAAAATCCGACAGGTTTTTCATCGTTAACTCTAAGGTCCTGATTCAGATCTTCATCGATAATTACGCCCATAAATTCAAGGCGCTGACAGACTCTATGACGGACTACATTGCTGTTTTCGCCGATTCCGCCGGTAAAGACAATAGCATCCACCCCGCCCATGACGGCAGTATAGGCCCCTATATATTTTCGTAGGCGGTGGGTAAATACCTGCAGTGCAATACGGCAGTCCTCATCCCCTTCAGCTGCTTTATTAATAATGTCGCGCATATCGTTGCCGGCATTGGAAAGCCCTTTGAGGCCACTATCCTTATTCAACATTTTGTCCAACTGATCGAAAGTCATGCCTTCTTCACGGGCGATATGCAAAAGTATTCCTGCGTCAATATCTCCTGCTCTGGTACCCATTACAAGGCCCTCCAATGGTGTGAGGCCCATACTTGTTTCAACTGAACGGCCATATTCAACTGCAGTTATACTTGCGCCATTGCCGAGGTGGCAACTGATAATTCTCAAATCTTTGAGGTCAGTACTTAATGCTTTTGCTGCCTGTTCGGCGACATACTTATGGCTGGTACCGTGAAAACCATATCGGCGGATACCATATTTTTCACGCAGTGCTTTGGGCAGCGCATAGGTATAAGCTCTACTGGGCAAAGTCTGATGAAAGGAAGTGTCAAAAATAGCAACATGCGGAACATTTGAAAAGAATTCCCTAGAAATTCGGATACCCAACAGATTTGGCGGATTGTGGAGCGGAGCAAGTGAAAACAGGCTTTCTATGGCTGCCTCGACTTCTGAATTGATGATTATAGGCTGGTCAAATTTACTGCCGCCATGAACCACTCTGTGGCCCACTCCGTTTATAGGGGTTTCTTTAAGTTTTTCGATAAGCAGGGGCAACGCAAAACGCAATGCAGCTTCATGCCCGCTTTCGGGACAGAGAATTTTATTATTGTCGTCGCTGAAGAACAGTTCAGGATTTGCATCGGAAATACGCTCCATAGTCATTTCTATAATACGTTTTCCTGTTTTACTGTTTATTATTTCTGACTTGATTGAAGAGCTGCCGCAATTAATCACTAAAATATTCATAGATTAAATAAATTTAGTATAAAAATGGATTTTATAGATGTTAGTATACTCTAAAATAGTCTTTTATTTTAAAAATGTACATGATTTGACAAAAAGTTGATAAATGTTTTGACATTGTTAGCAATAAGTTAAAAAAAATGAAGGTTTTTATTTGGATGTAAGAATTTAATTATTATTTTTGTCTTTAGATGAATTTTAAAGAGAGAGACCAAAAATGTTTTAGATCGTTACCTTGAGACCGCACCGATCTATTTTTTTCTATTTTTAGTTTCCGCTTAATAGACCTGTACCCCGAACCTGTGTATACTTGTACATTCAGGCTGACTATCTGTATGTATTCGGGATGCTTTTAGACCTAAAACACGCGATTTAACATGATTTTGAGACCTATCTTAACATTAAAAGCAATTTTGATGTCGGGCATCTTTTTCGCTTTACAGGCCAGTGCCCCGGATCATCCTGTAAACATCTCTGAGCATCAGCTTGCAGAAGCCTATATTCACGAACACATCAGCACAGCTGTAGATGAAATGCAGCGTATCGGTATGCCCGCCAGTGTCATTATTGCACAAGGTATGCTTGAATCATATTTTGGTCAGAGTGATTTGGCACAGACTGCCAACAATCATTTCGGGATTAAATGCCACAGGGGTTGGCAGGGTGAATCTTATTTTTCCCGAACAAAAGAATACGTCAAAGAAGGCTTTAAGACAGAGAAGCATTGTTTTCGTTCTTACCAAAATACAAAAGAATCCTATCGCGATCATTCTGATTTTTTAATCAGTAAAGAAAATTACCGCTTTCTATTCCTGGCTCAAAATTTTGATTATAAATATTGGGCAAATGGCCTCAGCAAAGCCCATTATGCCACTGATCCCGGTTATGCAAAAAAACTAATTGAAATTGTAGAACAGTACAATTTGGCTCAATACGACAAGAAGAGTACCAAAAACTTGCTGCTCGCTGAAAATGATTCAAAAGTCATGAATATCCGTGTTCAGGTTTTGGAAAAAAACCTTGAAAAGGCTTATCTATCTCAATTAGAAATATTGGAAATGCAGGCAGAGCTCAAAACTGAGATACTGGCTTTGAAAAGCGAACTCCAGCATTGTGATAAACAGTTGAGTTCCAAAATTGATGATATTGACTCAAGACTAAACTGTCAGGCCGATTATTCCGCCTCTATTCAAAATGACCTTTCTGAGGTAATACACATTCAGAATAAAATCATTAATAAGGAGACTCCAATTTTTCCGGAACGCCACTGTAACTCAGTCGGAGTTTTCTACCAAAACAATCTGCTTGCTGTTTCTCTGAAAAGCGGCCATAGTTTTGCTGATATTTCCAGTAAAACCAATATTAACATTGCTGATTTACGTCGTTTTAATGATTTGAAATACGGTCAGGAACTGGAACTGCCGCTTGGCTGTTTTATCTACTTAGAGCCCAAAGCCAATCTTGTTGCGGCAGAGCGACTGCCGCACACAGTACAGAAAGGAGAAAATATGCACCTAATTTCTCAGCGCTATGGTATAAAATTGTCAAAACTAAAGCAACGAAATCATCTGAAAGATGGAGATGAACCTGCAATTGGAGAGTTTGTTTTTCTGAATGAACAGGCTGATTTCAGACCCAAACTCAGATAGGGCTTAAAAACAATACAGAAGAATATCCTTGGTATATAATATAGCTGAAAATATCATCGTTTTCAGTACAAACTACCCGACGGAGTAATTTAACTTACCTAAACGGGCAAAAACAGAAATCCATGACGGGATCTAAATATCAGCGTTCGGACAGCCTTATCGGCGCTTTCTTTACTTTAGCTGCATTGTGCATGAGTCTTGGCCTCAGCGCACAGGGAATACAGTCGGTAGAGCACAAAAAATATGACATCCACGAATATATCGACAGATTTAAGGATATTGCCATTCGTGAAATGGAACGCAGCGGAATTCCTGCCAGTATAACTCTGGCCCAGGGAATTCAGGAATCAGGAATCGGCAATAGCCTTTTGGCTAGGGAAGCCAACAACCATTTTGGAATTAAATGCCATAAAGGCTGGCAGGGTAAATCCTATTATCAGTGGGACGATGATCCCACAGAATCCTGTTTTCGTGTTTATTCAACTGCCGATTCTTCCTATATTGATCATACCGAATTTTTGAAAGGAAGAAAGCATTATGCATTCCTTTTTGATTATGAAAGTACCGACTACGTAAGTTGGGCTCATGGCCTTAAAAAGGCAAACTATGCAACCGATCCAACTTACCCGCAGAAGCTTATAGGGACTATCGAAAAATATAAACTGCAAGCTTATGATCTCTCAATGAGTCCTATGCCCTTGGCAAAAACAGACAGTACACAGGCAACACCAATTCTGGCCACTGAAGTGTTCGTTATTCCTGAGCACATGCAGCGAAAACTGCGTAGAAAAACAACCGGTATTCTATTCAAGGAATACAAAAAAGGATTGTTCCGCCAAAACGGTTCAACCTATGCAACTGCCCGACCTAATGAAACTGCTTTGGAATTTGCAACCCGATTTGATATACCATATCGTAAATTTTTGCTTTTCAATGACTTGGTAGATGGTGACCGACTTATCGAAAATCAATTCTGTTTCATTCAGCCCAAAAAATCAAAATATAAAGGGGAAGAAATGTATCATCAGGTGAAAGCAGGGGAGACAATGTATGAAATTGCTCAGTACTACGGACTTAAACTGAGTGACCTCCTGGAAAGAAACCTTTTGCTTGAAGGTCAGGAACCCAAAAATGGGGAGATGATTCTGTTGAATGAGAAAGCCTTTAAAGTACCTGCATTGCGCACAGCCCAAGTACAGGACGAAGTTTCAGTCATAAAAACACCTGTAGCTGATGAACCGATAGTTAAAGTAGAGAGTCCTGAAGTTGTAGTTCCTGAGCCAATCAGCAGCAATCTTGTACTGAATAGCCCAACCTATCCGGAAAATGTTTATGATTCTGAGAATAAATTGAATACAGCAGCCAATCTTAACGATGAACATGTAAATTTGGAATTTCCTATTACTGATAAAAAGAGTGAACCCTTCAGTATTGAACCCGAGAAAAAATTGGAAATTTTTAAACCGGAGTCTTCCAATGCGGTCAAAGTTGAACCTAAATTGGAACCGGAAACAGTAAAAACTGAAACCACAAAAGTAAAAAAGGAGAATTTCCTGATTTATACTGTTCAAGCCAAAGATACACTTTTTAGTCTGGGCAAAAAGTATGGTTTAAATTGGGAAAAAATAAAAGAATACAATAATTTGGCATCAAATGATTTGAGAGAGAAACAGGTGATCCGTATACCTCGCTAAGTATAGGATTGTCAGTAGCGGGGTCATACTTTTCGCTTTTGCAGTAAATAAAAAACAGAGGCCAGCCTCTGTTTTTTATTATTATGAAGGTACAAGATTTCTACCGCTTAAGAAGATCTTTCAATGCAGCCAGAGCTTCAGGGAAACTAAATTCAAAGCCGGCCTCCAGCATTCTTTTTGGTTCAACTCTTGTGCTGTCAAGTACTATCACGGCCATTTCGCCCATAGCAATTTTCATGGCAACTTTTGGCACTGGCAACAGCAAAGCCTTTTGATCTCTTGCTTTGGCAATGTCGGCAGCAAGTTCTTTGTTCGTTATTGGGTTTGGCGCTACACCATTGTATACTCCTTCCGCTTTTTCGGATCTGATTAGGAAAAGAAACATTTTGCAAATGTCGTCAATATGTATCCAGGAATAATACTGCTTACCGTTTCCGAAATAAGCTCCCAAACCAAAGCGGTAAGAAGGCAACATTTTGGCCAATGCCCCGCCCTTTTCAGACAGCACAATCCCGATTCGAAGTATAGCAGTTCTGACGCCCAATTTTTTGATTTTTTCAGTAGCTGCTTCCCATTTCAGACAGGTTTGAACCAAAAATTCGGTGCTTTCCTTTTTTAAAACTGAATATTCATTTAGAATTTGGTCGTCGAGGCTGTTTCCATAGATGCCGATAGCAGATGCCGAAATAAATGCTTTTGGTCTGCAGTTATGTATCTCGAGATATTTAGCCAAAAGATTTATACTGTCAACCCTACTCGAAATAATTTCTTTTTTCTGATCATCAGACCATTTTTTGTCGGCAATTGGGCTCCCTGCAAGATGAATGATGTAATCAATTTTTTGATCAAAAAGAGAATCGTCAATGTAACCATTTTCTAAATCCCATTTGAAGATAGGGTATTTGGAAGCCGATTTATCGCTTCTGCTGAGTATTGCAACATCGAAACCATTGTCATACAGTAATTTACAAAGTGATTCTCCAACTAGACCGCTTGCTCCTGTTACTATTATTCTCTCCTTCATAAAAGCTCATTTTTGATTTTTTTTTAAAATATATGATTAAAACTATCTATTTTTTTAAAACAATCCTAAAAAAATATAATTTTGTATCTTCCCAGCAAATACATTTTTAAAATTTGCACTGTAAAAACTGTCAAAAAAAATAATAAACCACAACAACTTTTATGAACGCTATAAAAATTGCCAAGTATTTGGGGATTGCTCTGATAGGAGGTTCGTTACTTACTTCCTGTAATATTGGAGGTAAAGGAAATGACAAACCAGAAACTCCCAAAATAAACAGCAAGAAGGCAGATGACCCTAATGTAATTGTATGGTTGTTGGGAGAGCCTGAAAGACTCAATCCAATTACCTCTACAAGTGCCCATTCCCGCATTGTTTCAAACTCAATTTTCTCAAGATTGTTGGAATATGATCCAAAATCTTTGCAATTGGTTGCTCAGGCAGCAGTTAAACGCCCGGAAATTAAAGAATTGAACGATGGTGAATTTAAGGGAGGTATGTCACTTACTTTTGAAATTTCCAAGGAAGCAGTTTGGGATGATGGTAAACCTGTAACGGCTTACGATTATCTATTTACCATAAAAGCCATCAAAAATCCACAGGTAAACTCAGGTCATATGAGACCTTACTTTGATTTTATGAAGGATATTGTTGTTGACGAAGCCAACAATAAAAAATTTACAATCTATTCTACCGAACGGTATTTCCTAGCTGAAGAATGTGCGGGTGACCTTCATATCCTTCCTGAGCATATTTATGATTCAGAAGGGCTTATGAAAAAATTTACAATTAAAGATCTGAGCGGTTCCAAGTACTCTGAATTGGCAGACAATGCTGATATCAATCGTTTTGCCGAACAGTTCAATGACCCTAAGTTTTCACGTCAGACAGTAGTAGGCTGCGGCTCTTATAGATTTAAGGAATGGGTAAGCGGACAACACATCATACTTGAACGTAAAAAAGTCTGGTGGGGAGATAAAATTAAAGATAATCCAATGCTGAAAGCCTTCCCGCCTCAAATCACTTATAAAGTAGTAAGCGATGAAGGTACAGCAATAACAATGGCTCAGGAAGAAGGTCTCGATGTCTTGAGCATCAATAAACCAAGAAAATTTATTGAACTGAAAGAAGATGATAACTTTCAAAAACTCTATGATCTTTCTACACCTGAAACCTTTAGCAGTGTTTACTTGGGTATAAATACCAAAAATGAGAAATTTACTGATAAACGTGTACGTAGGGCAATTGCACACCTTGTAAATAAAGATGATATTATTTCAAGTCTCTACAGTGAGTTGGCTATTAAATGCAATTCTCCTATCAATCCCAGAAAACCTTATTACAATAATGATTTGAAAGAGGTAAAATATGACGTGGAAGCTGCCAAAAAACTTTTAGCTGAAGCAGGTTGGATAGACAGTGACAAAAATGGTATTGTAGATAAAACTGTAGGAGGCAAAAAAATAGAGCTGCTCATCAAATTTAAATACAACGAAGGAAATGAAACCCGTAAAAATATCGGTCTGCTCTTCCAGGAAGCTTCTAAAAAAGCAGGTATAAAAGTAGAATTGGAAGTTAGAGAATGGGGGTCTTATCTTAGTGATATTAAAGCCAGAAACTACGATGTAGTTTGTGGTGGCTGGAACAACACAAGTCCAAGCCTGGATGACCTTAAACAACTTTGGCACACTTCTTCCGATACACCAGATGGAAGTAACAGAACTGGTTTTGGAAATGCAGCCTCTGATAAAATTATTGATGAGATCAGAACTACTTTTGACGAGAAAAAACGTAACGAGCTCTACAAACAAATTCAGGGAATAATCCATGACGAAATGCCATGTGTATTCATTTGTGTTCCAAGCGCCTGCCTGGTAATTCACAAACGCTTCAAAAATACAGAAACAAGCGTTTTAAACCCCGGTTACCGAGTAGAAAACTTTGACTTGAAATAACTTTCTCTTCTAAACATAAAAAGTGCTGGGCAACTTAAAAGGCTCAGCACTTTTTTTTACTATTAATATTTTTAAAATTCCTTTACCTGTTTTTTGAAATAATAGATCACTATTCGCTAATTTTGGCAGATTTGATTGTATTACCTTGCAGATTTTTATTAATCTGAATTTGTATTTTTTTGCGGTATGCTCAACGCTTTTTAACTCCTATGTACAATGTTTCAATATATAGTTAAACGTATATTGATTTTTATCCCGACTTTCTTTGCTATTTCTCTCATTATCTTTGGTTTGAGTAAAATGGCTCCCGGCGATCCGGTAGAAGTTCTATTGAGTGACGGACCTCAAGGTGGATCCGGTGGGCAGAGCTTGCTAACAATTGAGGAGGGGTATCTCATTAAAGCAAAAAAACTCGGTCTGGACAAACCGGCATTTTATTTTACTTTTACTTCGGCAGCTTATCCAAAAGATCTTTACAAAATAGTTAAAATGGAGCATAGGGAGCTGGTAAGCCGACTTATCTCAAAATATGGCAATTCTGATGATGTCATGAAATACTATGAGCAGCTTCGTAAAGTACTTTTCATAGCTGTCGAAATACCTGAAACAGAGAAGCTCTATGATATCCGAAGATTAATTCGAAGAAATGTTGATGAGCTGTTTAAGGATTATGATGAAAAAACAATTCTGTTTAAACTTGATACACTAAAAAAAGCAATAAACAGCAATTATAATTCTGCCCTTTCAGATATTAAAAAAGAAATACCAAGACTGAGCGAAACTTTTTCTAACGTCAAAAATAATGTCAGTAAGTATAAACTTTATACACCCAGAATCCATTTTTATGGATTTGATAATCAATATCATACATGGATGTTTGGCGATTATCCATGGTTTCAGACTGTAGACAGCAGTGCTTATCTTCGTGTTGAAAAACTTTATGCTGACATCTCAAAACTCAATAACAGACAGGATAGCATTTCAAGAATTCAAAAGCCTTACATTGCTAAAAATAAACAGCTAGAGGAATTTATTGCAGACAATGACAGTACCAAAGTATTCTCGCCAAAAGAGATTGACAGTTTGGTAGCATTAAAAGAGAGTATTCAGATAAATATCGCCAATTTCAATAGAGCCATCAGACCACTGCTTAAAGAAATAACAGTATTGAATAAGGAGAAGGACTTACTGAGTAAGCGTGTAAAGCTTTATACAGGAAAAGGCTTTTTGCGCGGGGATTTTGGCAGCTCCTATACTAACGGACTCCCGGTTACAAAACGGCTTACAGATGCAGTCTTTTGGACATTACTGATGAACATTTTTTCTATTATTGTATCCTACATCATTTCTATTCCATTGGGTGTACAGAGCGCACACTGGAAAAGGAACAGTGAAAGGTTTGAACCGCTTTTGAGCCTAGAGGCCTTTATTGGGTCTATACTTATGGTTATTTTATTTTATGCTTATTTGAATAGCGCGATTACTGCCAATTTTTTCTATTCCGCGCTTATCAGCATAAATGTATTATTCTTGCTCTTTGCACTTTTGGTAAAAGAAAAAGCAAATCAGGGGAATCTCACCGTAAATTCATTAGGTAGATTTTGGTTTTTTTTAATAAGTTTCCGTTTTATGAATTTGGCCGATAATTCTCTGCTTATACTGAAATTGATGTATATGTGGGTTTGGTCATTCCTTTTCTTTGTTTTCCTTCTATTGCCCCTTGTTGCAAAATTGATACTTATCAGTATTCCAATTGCTTTTTGGGGTATAAAAAAGCTAAGGAATAAAGTTACCGAAAAAACCCAGAATTTCTCTATTACCATAAAAGGTATATATGCAAAAGGCAGGTTTATTGATAATCTCTCTACAACAGTGCTTTTTATTCTATACTCATTGCCTTCTTTTTGGATAGGAACTCTTCTTATCGTATTTTTTACCACTAAAAACTACGGTGTCATGTTCGATTGGTTTCCAACCAGTGGTGTACAGTCTATGGAATATGCAAATAATCCAAACACGCCTTTTTTAACAAAATATTTGGATATATTCTATCATCTTTTCCTGCCAACCTTCTGTATCACTTTCAGTTCATTTGCTTATTTGTCCAGGCAGATGCGTGGTGCTATGTTGGGCGTTTTACGTCAGGACTATATACGCACAGCCAATTCTAAAGGACTGAGCGAACACAAGGTGACTTGGAAACATGCTTTTAGAAACTCACTTTTCCCAATAATAACATTATTCAGTTCGGTATTTCCCAGAGCACTTTCCGGTGCTATTGCAATTGAGCTTATTTATAATATTCCAGGAATGGGCGTATTGGTACTGAAAGCAATTGGAGAAAGAGATTGGCCAATTGTTTTTACAGTGGCAATGCTTGCGGCCATTCTAACCATGATTGGCAATCTGATAGCCGATATCCTCTACGCTGTAGTAGATCCCAGAATTTCTTTTAAATAGTAAAGGAGCGAAGCTATAACATATGTGGATTTTTAACAAAAAGAAACAAGACAAAATCGCTAAAGCTATCCAGCAGCAGACCGATCAAAGCTACACGGCCATAGTGACCCGTCAGTTCAGAAAGAACCGACTGGCCGTCTGGTCTTTGCGCTTCTTTGTTATCATCTTAGCCTTTGCACTTTTTGCCGATTTTTTGGCCAATGACAAACCGATTTTCTGCTCAGTAAATGTTATTAGTACCAATGAACAAGGTGTAAAAGAAAAGAAAACCAAAATTATTTTTCCTGTCATTCATCAGTATTTTGTAGATCTGCAGCTGTCAAAATGGGATGAGGTTTTTCTGACCCAGGATTGGAGCCAACCCTCTGAAAGTACTTTTACTTATAATTTTGTTGTTTTCCCCCCCATAACTTACAGACCGGAGAAAACCGATGTAGCTAATGCTTCCGTGGGTCCTTTGAGCAAACAGATCCTCAAAAAACATAAAAGCCGTCATTATTTAGGCACAGATCACATGGGTCGCGATGTAGCTTCTGGGATGATACATGGCACACGCATTGCTATGCTGGTCGGTATTGTAGCCATGTCCATCGCTACTTTTATCGGGATTCTGTTGGGGGCACTTGCAGGTTATTTCGGCGATACCCGTTTGAAAGTGACCCGAGCATCCGTTTTTCTCATTGCAATTGGTATTATCGTCTTTGTTTTCTATGCTTTTGTTGTCAGAGGTTACACAATGGGAGATAATATTGCATCGGGATATCTTTTTTATGAGATGTTTTTTAATTTCTTCCTTTTTGTTATAATCATGGGAGTATCCTACGGATTGTCACTGCTATTTAAGTCCATTCCCTGGTTAGGCAGCAGGGCCACAATTCCTATGGATATTATAGTTATGCGTCTTATCGAGATTGTTACCTCAATACCGGTACTAATTCTAATTTTGGCAATTCTGGCTATTATTAAAACCTCTTCTATTTTTTATGTAATGGCCATTATCGGATCGGTGAGCTGGACCGGTATTGCTAAATTTATTCGTGCAGAATTGCTCAGGGTTCGCTCTCTTGAATATATTGAGGCAGCTCAGGCCTTTGGCTACAGTGAGTACAGAATTATCTTGAGACATGCAATTCCAAATTCATTGGCACCTGTACTCATAGCTATTGCCTTTGGTATTGCATCTGCAATTTTGACAGAGTCATTCCTCTCATTTATTGGAGTGGGCGTTCCGCCTGAACAGGTAACTTGGGGCTCACTTTTAAAGGCTTCGCGCGATGCCGGTATTAAAGCATGGTGGTTGGCGGTATTTCCTGGTGTAGCCATCTTCGTTACCGTAACTATTTTTAACCTTATCGGAGAGGGGCTTACGGATGCGTTGGATCCCAGATTAAAACAATAATCAGGAATTATAACTAAAAAGACTCGAAGGCCATACTGTCAAGTTTTTTTTTCTGCTCATCTAAGAGGTCTCTCAATTTATTTAATGGCAACACCTATTGTCAGGTCAAAATACTCAGCCGTTATTGCATGTGATTTTAAGCGTATGCCGATATAAGGCACCACTGATTTTTTTACTGGATCTAAAGGATAATACCTAAATCCAATTCTTGTAAAAGGCAGTTTTTGAGTCGGGTTGTTAAAATAATAACCTACCTGACCAATTAAGCTAAAATGGCCCATCAGAATTTCATCTTCCAGATAAAAAAGAAATTTATTGGCCTTTCTTGTTGCTGCTTCAAAGTTTAGATCACCGCTGCTGTGTGTATAGAAGTCATATTCCGATTGGTGGTATTCATGTGTTGCACCCAACTTCAATACGTTGTTTACCGTAACAAACATACCAGCTTCCAAGCTTGTTACAGTGATAGCATATTTTGGCCCTCTGTAAGTCCGGCCAATTTCTTTCATACCCAATCCGGCATAAGCCGCAAGTCGTATTCCCTTATGCCTTTTAGGCATATTTTCATGATTGTGTACAAAATCGCAAAGTTCAACAGGACTGTTTTTTAATAATAATCCAAGATGAAAAGACATGACATTGATACCCAAATTGGGGTATTGCGACGCACCGTTTGAAAAATGTGTAAAGCTGAAACTGGGTCTGATGTCGAATTTCTTATATGCTTCAATACCCAAACCTAAGCGAAACGCGACATTACTGTTGAAATGTGATCCAATCAAATTATTCATCGGATTAAAATATCCGTCCCATTTTTCTGATACATACCCCAGACCCATACCCATGCGGCCATACATTTCCACAGGACCAATTTTGAAAAAACGCATTGATACAAAAGGCATAATACCGACCCCCCACCCCAAGCGGGGATCTCTGAAAGCATTAAAATTACCGATAAAACCCAATCGGGGAAAACGGCTCAGACTATGCCAATATTTTTGTCCAAAACAGCGCATCTCCCAACTCAATTCGCCGCCTAACACCGGCGGAAGCTCATTAACCGGAATGACAATTTTTGCGGTATGTTTGTATATACGGCCAATTAGGATACCGCCTTCTATATAATTCCCTTTTGGCAATAACTGCGCATAACTGTTATTGGGAAGTAGAATTAGAATTATAAATAGCTGTAAATATTTTATCATGGTATCAATTCTGTTTTGATGTTACGATATGACAAAATTAGCTGAATTTTTCGAGGCAGTTCTTACCTTTGCAAAAAAATGATGCAATTATGCAAAAAAGAACGATTGATGATCTGCAAAGAATTAATGTAGAATCCT
>JBIKQC010000388.1:0-4787 GCA_044349855.1 Saprospira sp. | reverse complement strand
GCATCATGGGTATCGGTCCGGTGGGCGCTTCGCTCAAAGCATTGGAAAAAGCAGGATTGACTTTGGACCAAATGGATGTCATTGAAATGAACGAGGCCTTTGCTGCACAGGTTTTGGCCTGTTCCCGTCAGCTCGGTCTGGCCGATGATGATTCCCGTATCAATCCGAACGGAGGCGCTATCGCTATAGGACATCCGCTGGGCATGTCAGGAACCCGCATCATCATGGCTGCTGCCCGCGAACTGCAACGCAAAAATCTGCGCTATGCACTGATTACCATGTGTATCGGTGTGGGACAGGGATATGCGGTGGTGATTGAAAAAACTTGATTGATGTGCGGATGTGGCGATCCCGTCTTGGGTCGGGACAAGTTGTGCGGATGTGCGGATGTGCGGATTAGTAAAGGGATAAAATGAGCCACTGATCTGACAATATATTTTTATAAACCGAAGATTAACAAAGATCTACAAAGTGTTAATGATATGACTTCTGACGTTCCTAATAACTGATACAAATCTAAATACCCGGTTACGTACCCTCTACTTTCTACTCTCTACTAAAGTACTTTATTATATGAAAAATATTCCAAATTACATCATGGGCCAATGGGTCGAACACTCCGGTGAAGGCATTGCCCAATATAATGCCATTACAGGCGATCAGATAAGCACTGTAGGCAGCGAAGGCCTCGACTTTGCCGCTATGGCCGATTATGCACGTAAAGTCGGCAATCCCGCTTTGCGCAAAATGACCTTTCATGAGCGCGGACAGATGATCAAGGCCCTGGCGCTTTATCTGCTCGATCTCAAGAAAAAATATTATGCCGTCAGTGCCATGACAGGTGCCACCAAAACCGACAGCTGGATTGACATTGAAGGCGGTATCGGCAATTTGTTTGCCTATGCAAGTCTTCGCCGCAAGTTTCCAAATCAGCCATTTTATGTGGATGGTGAAACTGCTCCCCTGTCAAAAGAAGGGACTTTTATCGGACATCATATTATGGTGCCCAAGCGCGGTGTGGCCATTCACCTCAATGCCTTCAATTTCCCTATTTGGGGCATGCTGGAGAAAATTGCCGTGAATTTCCTGGCAGGTATGCCGGCTATCGTCAAACCTGCCGAGCAGACTTCCTACCTCACACAGGTAATGGTGGAAGATATTATTGCTTCCGGCATTCTTCCCGCAGGAGCTCTGCAGCTGGTCTGCGGATCGGGTATCGGCATTTTGGATCCGGTAATGTCTCAGGACATTGTCACATTTACAGGTTCGGCTTCAACAGGTGCATTTTTAAAATGTCTGCCTTCCATTATTAATAATGCAGTGCCTTTCAATATGGAGGCCGATTCGCTCAACTGTTCCATTCTCGGCACAGATGCGGTTCCCGGCACAGAAGAATTTGACCTTTTCATCAAAGAGGTACGAAAAGAAATGACTGTAAAATCGGGTCAAAAATGTACGGCTATACGTCGTATCATTGTTCCCGAAAATTTGGTGGAAGCCGTACAGACTGCGCTGAGCAAACAGCTTTCAACCACTACTTTGGGCGACCCTGCTGTGGAAGGTGTGCGCATGGGCCCATTGGCTACCCGCGAACAGGTGGAAGAAGTGAGAGCCAAAGTAAAGGAACTGTCAACAGAAGGACAGATTGTTTACGGATCGCTTGACAACTTCGAGGTAATTGGCGGAGATAAGGACAAAGGTGCATTTATGGCGCCAATCCTGATGGTCAACAACAATCCTTTCCAGCACCAAAAAGTGCACAATATCGAAGCTTTTGGTCCGGTAAGTACCATCATGCCTTATAAAAATATGGACGAAGCCATCGAACTTGCGCAGATGGGCAAGGGTTCTCTTGTGACCTCCATTGCTACTTTCGATGATAAAATTGCCACAGAATTTGTATTGGGTGCAGCTACCCACCACGGACGCATTCTGGTACTCAACCGCGAATCGGCCAAAGAGAGCACCGGTCACGGTTCTCCAATGCCGCTGCTCACACATGGCGGTCCAGGCCGTGCCGGCGGAGGTGAGGAAATGGGCGGTATGCGTGGCGTGATGCATTATCTGCAGCGCACTTCCATTCAGGGTTCCCCTACTACGCTTACAGCCATTACTCAGGTGCATCAGTATGGTGCCAAATACATCGAAGATGATGTGCATCCCTTCCGCAAACATTTCGAGGATCTGCGCATCAGCGAGACTTGGATTACGCACAAACACACAGTTTCAGAATCGGATATTCACAATTTTGCCAATGTGAGCGGTGATAATTTCTATGCACACATGGATGTTACTTCACTGGAAGGAACAATTTTTGAAAAACGTGTTGCGCATGGCTATTTTGTATTGGCAAAAGCGGCTGGACTTTTCGTGGAACCGCGCAAAGGCCCTGTGATGCTCAATTACGGTCTGGATGACTGCCGTTTTGTAAAACCTGTTTATCCGGGTATGACAATCGGTGTGCGTCTTACTGTAAAAGAAAAAGTGGATCAGGAGAAAAAAAGCCCGGAAGATATCGCCAAAGGCATTGTAAAATGGCTGGTTGATATTTACGATGAAACTGGTGAAACAGTGGCCCTTGCTACTATTTTGACGATGGTGAAGAAGTTAAATCAGGAATAAATAACAAGATGGCTTTTGAAACAAAATACAGCATTTCCGATTTTTCTCCACACCTGTTTTGGGAAGTAAACAGGGAAGAACTTGATTTTGAAAATTCGAAGGAAACTATTATTTATCAGGTGATTGAATTCGGAATGATGAAAGACTGGAAAATGCTTCAGGAGCTTTATTCAAATGAAATACTGAAAGAGGTTACCATAAATCTGAGACAATTGGATCCGGTAACACTAGCTTTTATTGCTCATTATCTGAAAATAGATAAAACAGAATTCAGATGCTACAAAAACAGTCAGTCAGAGCAGAACTTTTGGAACTCTTGACATATCTGATGAAATCAGATGAATTACAAGATTTTGTTTTAGTTGGTGGAACGTCGCTTGCATTACAGATAGGTCATCGAAATTCTATCGATATTGATCTTTTTGGAAAATGTGAATTAGATGATTTTTTGTTTTCGGAAATACTTTCAGGATTTGGAGAAACAACTATTTTTTAAAAAAGTATAAGAATACTAATTTATTCAGTATCTGGAATTAAAGTGGATTTTGTTGATTACCAATACAAACTGCTTTGTCCACCGCTAATTGAAGAAGGAATTCGACTTGCTTCCGAAAAGGATATTGCTGCAATGAAATTGAATGCCATAACCGGTCGGGGATCAAAAAAGGATTTTGTTGATTTATATTTTCTGTTAAAAAAATTTACGCTCGATGAAATGATTGGCTTTTATAATGAAAAGTACTTTGACGGATCTGAATTTCTGGTTAAGAAAAGTTTAGCATACTTTGATGATGCCGACAAAGAACAAATGCCAATTATGAATACAGATATTGATTGGGAAGAAATTAAAAGTACGATCCAAAATTTATCTTTTTAGGCATTGTAAAATGGCTATAGATATTTACTATAAAACAGTAGCTGGTTACTAATTTGACGATGAGAAGAAGTTAAATCAGGACTAGAATTTTAAACATGTTTTTATGAACAGACTATGTCTTATATTAATAATTGCAATTTTTCCTTTGGGACTCAGTGCTCAGTCTGTTCAGGAAACTGAAAAGGACAGCATATCATTGGACAGCACTTATTCTGCTAATGAAAAGTACTTTTGCCCCGATTCAACTATGTGCAAAACCGTTGAATATCTTAAAGAATGCAGCTGCCTTAAAAATAAAGGTTCGGCCCTTCTAATTTCAGAAAGCGGGCAAAAAATTATTGAGACCGGTTATCGAATGACAGTTGTCACGAAACAGATTTTGAAAGGGTCCTGTTGGCAATTTATTGATGAAGTTTATCGTCAGGCGGGCTTTCCTATGGACAAAAGAACTACCGTTTTCAAAAGTGTAAAATCTGGCCCCTATGTTGATTCCAAAATGATTCAGCCCGGCGATTGGATCTATCATGTCAATTATTCTTTTCATGGCGTAGAGCACAGTGCTATTTTTATCTGCTGGAAAGATTTTGATAAAAAAATTGCAATTACACTCGGACATCTCGGTCAGAATTTGGCCAGAACCGGTATTTATGGTGAATTTGATTTAAAAAGCGTTTATTATATCACAAGACCTAAAAAATAGCCAAGTTTAAATGAAACTTATATTCTTTCCCTACATTTTTACATTCTTTATCCTTTTCACCTCCTGTGAGGTTGGCAAAAAGGATAAAACAGTTGAAAACAAAATTACTGTTAATGACAGTGCCGATATCGAAAAAAATGATACCGATGAAAAGGCCCTAAGACTTAATAATACGGTAAGGTTGATTTCCGGAAAAGATACCATTTTAAATTTCAGGAGCGATTTGACCAAGAAAGACAGTTTTCTGCTATTCTGCAAAAACACCAATAAAAAATTTGAAAAGATGGAAAAACTTCGTCTGTTTAAATTTAATGAATGGAGCAGCAACATCCTGAAAAAACAAAGTTTACCTGATTCCAATTTCTGTTTTTATCCCTTTGCCGGTGGCGATTTTATCCATGCACATTATTTATATCCCAATGCATCAGAATATTTACTGTTAGCGTTGGAACCAGTCGGATCTATTCCGGATTTTTACACTATGGAAGAAGATGAAATACTGCGTTATCTGATTAATATGGATACGGTGCTTCGGAATATCTATGTCAATAGCTATTTCATTACTAAAAATATGTTTCAGGATATCAA
>JBIKQC010000387.1:0-4790 GCA_044349855.1 Saprospira sp. | reverse complement strand
AAAAGTTTCAAGCTAAAATAATAAAAGCCGACCTAACGGTCGGCTCTTATCAATATCATATAAAGAATAGATTTATTTATACTTATCTCCTACTTACCCAAAGCACTCATAAAAATTCTATTCCAACGGATACTTGATCCATCATGTGAGAACCAGACAAACAATGGTTTTCCGACAATATGATCTTCAGGCACAAAACCCCAGGAACGAGAATCGGCAGAATTATGGCGGTTATCGCCCATCATCCAAAAATAGTCCATTTTAAACGTATACTCATTGGTAGGCACACCATTTATTTTGATAACACCATCTTTGATTTCCAGTTTATTGCCTTCATAAGCACTGATAATGCGCTGATAAAGCTCAATATTTTTCATGGACAGACTTACTTTTGTTCCTTTTTTGGGAATCCATATTGGTCCGTAATGGTCATTATTCCATCTGTACAGACTGAAATTGTAAGGAAACATGCCATTGTTGTCAATTTCTTCTTTTACAGCAAGTCGACGATAAAAAGTATCGAGCAAAGGTGCCAATTCCTTTTGCATACGTTCTGCCTGTTCGGGAGAAGTATGAACCAAAGCCTGAGTAGCTGTAGATCTTGGATCGGCGGTGATAGGATAATTCTTTTTGATATAATTCATATCAATCATTTTACCTTCTTTGGCCTGCATGTAGTATTCGTGTTGCACACCTTTAATAACAGGTGACAACTGACCGTTTACATAAAGGTCTCCATCACGCACTTCGATAGTATCTCCCGGCAAACCAACACAACGTTTGATATAATGGTCCCGTTTATCGACCGGACGAACTGTAATTTTACTTTTTAGGGCTGATCTCATCTTTAAACGTGATTGTTCACGTATATCAATATCGTGAATTCGTTTAAGCTGATTGTGATAATCTTCCCCGTAATTGGGTGTCTTAAAAGTGGTATCACCTTCCGGATAGTTGAATACAACGGGATCAAAACGGTGAACAGATTGGATTTTTGGGGCACGGTTATAACCCCATTTTGGCCAATTTGAATAACACTCCCCACCTGTTATTGGAAGGACATTATGCAGCAGCGGAAAAGAAAAAGGCGTCATAGGCATTCTGGAACCGTAATGCACCTTACTCACAAACAGATAATCGCCTACCAAGAGCGAACCCTCCATAGAAGGTGTCGGAATGGTATAAGCTTCTATTAAAAAAAGTCGAATAAAATGCGCTGCGAAAACAGCAAATAAGATAGAATCTAACCATTCGCGCACAACTCCTTTTTTTGGTACAGGATATTCCTTTTCAAGTTTACGCATTTCCGATTCATCTTTTGCTTTTGCAGCAAGCTTGTATTTTTTTCTAAATTCATCTCTGAGTTGGGCCACAGGACCCACATATTTAAGATCTTTTGCCAAACTGTAACCCATATATGGAAACCATATAAAGGGCAGGGCAATGGCCAAAATGCTATCCAAAAAAGAAAAGCGGCTGAAACTTTTATTTAGGTCGCTTGCCATTCCTGCAATGATAAAAATATTGGCTATTGGAATGAGCAAAAGGGCAATATACCAACTTGGTCTGCCGATAATTTTTGCCCAAATGAGAAAATTCCAAACCGGAACAAATGCTTTCCATCCTTTTTCCCCTCTCAATTCAAAAATTTTCGATATTCCGGCAAAGGGCAGCAGATAGGAAAGAATAAAAACAACGATATAATATAAAATATCCATAATATTGTAATATGTGTTATTGTTAACTTTTTAGTTGAACAAATTAGGTTATTTAGAACCCCCAATTAGTCTGTTCGTTTATATTTTTTGGTATGTGCTGCTAAATGCTCTCCAACGAATTTTTAAAACTCCCCAAAAAGCTTCGCTAAAAATAGCAGTACTCATTTTGGAGGCACCTTCTTTACGATCAACAAAAGTAATCGGAATTTCTTTAAGTTTGAAACCTAATTGCCAGGCAGCAAATTTCATTTCAATCTGAAAGGCATAGCCTACAAATTTTATTCGGTCAAAATTTAATGATTCTAAAAAGCTTCGGCTATAGCAGACAAATCCTGCAGTTGGATCGGAAACGGGCATCCAAGTAACAATTCGAACATAAATTGAGGCACCTCTTGACATTAGAATGCGATTCCAAGGCCAATCTATCAATTTTCCACCACGGATATAGCGGGAACCGATGCTAACGCCAACCTTTTCTGCTCCGCAGGCTTCGCGAAGTCTTTGCAGATCATTGGGATTATGGGAGAAATCTGCATCCATTTCAAAAATATATTGATATTCTCTTTCCAATGCCCATTTAAAACCGGCAATATAAGCTGTACCCAAACCCTGTTTACCGCTTCGCTGCAACAGATGCAGTTTTGAGTTAAACTCAACCTGCAAGTCTTTTACTTTATCTGAAGTACCGTCCGGCGAACCGTCATCTACAATTAAAATATGAAATGACATAGCCTGTCCGAAAACAGCCCGAATGATATTTTCGATATTTTCAATCTCGTTATAGGTGGGTATTATGACTAAATTCTCTGAGTGCAAAATTTAAGCAATTGATTTATTTACAATATTTTGAGGTTTGACTTCTTTTAAATACTCTTAAAATTAAAATCAGAAGTACAAATTTGTTATTACCATACAGGTCAAATTAAATATACATTAATAGGACAATAAAGATCAAAGATATAGAACCCTATGTTTTTTTTTATAGCCATTTCCTTAAATTCTTAAAAAAAATCAAAAGAAAAGCGCACCCAGATAAGCATAAAGCAACATTAGTGGAAACTGTCCAACGATGACACCTATAATCAGCAGTCTAAAAGGCATTCTTGCCATTCCTGCAGCATAACAAATAAGATCTGTAGGTGCAATCGGCAAAAACGACCAGGCGACAATGAGTAAAACAGCCTGTGGCCTGTGCAAGGAAGTTTCAATGTGTTCTGTCTGTTTTGGATAATGCTTTAGAAAATAATTATACCAACCCATTTTTCCGGCAAAAAAATAAAAAAAAGCAGCCGACAAAAGCGCAGAACTCATGACTAAAAACACGGTCAACATTCTGTAATCGGGAAAAAGTGCTAAGCCCAAAAATAAAAATGGTGTGGGTGGCAACATTAAAAAAACCCTTATAATAAGCATGGCTAAATACAGCGGCCAAACAAATTGAGGATTTTCCTTCACTTTTCCCAAGAGAAAACTGACAGAAAGAATATCGGGATTAAGTATCAGAAAAATGAGTAAAACAATAATAACGACTGACCATCCTCGGGCCAAAAACCTTTTTATACGCTCCGAGGCGGAAAAAATTGTCATATATTATTCTTTATTTTTCAGCAACAATGCCATATAGAAACCGTCAAATCCCTGATCCTGCGGCATGATTCTTTTTTCTTTAAGTAGGGTGAATGATTTTCCAATCTCTATTTCCTTCAAAAACCAAGCCACTTGTCTTTCATTTTCATCAGGAAGAATACTGCAGGTGGCGTAAAGCATTGCAGCTCCCGGTTTCAGCATTTTTTGATATTCAGTGAGGATATGACGCTGTGTCAGTACCAAATCCTGAATAAACTCAGGGCTAAGTTTCCATTTCGCATCGGGATTTCGACGAATAACGCCCGTACCGGAACAAGGTACATCCAAGAGCAGATAATCTGCCACTTCATGCAATGCCAAAGGAATCGGACCGTTTTTACCCAATTTCTGTGTAGTAATAATTTCAGCGGATGCTCTTTTCGCTCTTTTTTCCAATTCTTTGAGTTTGTATTCATCAATATCCAAAGCTTTGATAAAACCGCGATTTTGCATCCAGGCAGCAAGGTGCAGCGCTTTTCCGCCGGCACCGGCACAGGCATCTACAATGACTGAGCCTTTTCTTGGATTTAAGAAGGGTACCACCTGCTGTGAGGAATAGTCCTGAATTTCAAAACATCCGTCATGGTAAAGTTGAGTCTGAGTCAGATTTCTGGCTTCTTCCAATATAATTGCGTGTTCATCGGCAAAAGCCTTTGCCTCAATACTTACTCTAGCCAACTGATCGAGCAGTTTAGGACGGGTAGTTTTTAGCGTATTTACACGCAGTACAACTTTTGCAGGAAGATTGAGTGCTTCAATGGTTTCCGTCCAAAGTTTTTCACCGAATTCTTTTACACCCAATTCGTCAAACCAATCGGGAACTGACGTATAGACCACTCTTTTGGTGTGCAAATCTGTATTTCGCTGCACTATCAGATCCTTGTCAATACCCATCAACTCTGGCCATTCAGGCAATTCAATTCCATCAAGCACCCAGGCTGTTGCCAAAAGTTTCCACCAATCGGCTTCTGTTTTAGGCTCATTGCCGTCAAGGCCTACTTCGTAATAAAGTCGGTACCAGCGTACCGAGTCATAAATATACTTTGCGACAAAGCGACGGTCGCGGCTACCCCATTTTTTGTTGGATTGTAGCAGGGCTTCCACGACGCGGTCTGCCTTCATTTTGTCGTGAAAAATACTGTAAAGTGCTTTTACAACTGCTTCTGCAAGATTTTTGTACAATTTCATGTAATTTCGGTATCCCGACAATTTAATGTTAATATAATAATTTAAAGATAAAGCACTTATAAAGATTCGTCTTCTGTCCTGTCATCCATATCTATAAGTCCCTGAATAACAACAGATGCACAGCTGCAGCCAAATGCGGCAGGAATATAGGACATAGTACCGTAAGCAGACCTTTTGTAACGGGAACCGTCAGTAAGCATCAGTGAATGACGCTGAGGCAACTCCGAGGAGAATACGGTGGTAAAGCCTTTTCTTATT
>JBIKQC010000030.1:0-17418 GCA_044349855.1 Saprospira sp. | reverse complement strand
TGAAACTAAGCACTTACTCGTTTTTTGGGTTTTGAAATAGGGGTAACTATTTCTTCACCCCAAAAAACTCCGTGAGTACTTATTTTCTTTACCCTTTAGGCTTTCATAACGAACTCTAATGACGGATTCGGGTTTAAGGAAAACGCAAAGCTCGCAAAGTAATTACTTCGTAATTATGCAAGATAAAAGGAAGAGTCGTTCGGTCGAAAGGTCTTGAACTGAAAAACAGTAAAACAGAAAATTACAAATTGGCACATCTAAAGATAATCTGATAATCTGATAATCTGATAATCTGATTAAGCAAACAAACAAAACCCGAACAGACTAAGTTGCCTATTCGGGTTAAATATTTTAAAAATTGAAAAACTATCTTTCTGCCAAAGCAGCTTTGCTGTCACCTGAGATAACATCGCGGGCAAAAAGAATTTTATTTCTCCAATAAGATGATTTTGTGACATTTTCAATCATGATACCATGACGCGGTCCATTTGCATGAATAACTGTAATTCCGTCAGCAGCATTGTCTATAATAAGTCCTACGTGTGTAATAACACCGCCTTTACCGTAAGCTGAGAAATAAAGAAGATCACCAACTTTAGCAGCAGCAAGATCTACGTGTCTGCCCTGTGTTGCCTGATAACGTGAGCCCGGGGAGATCACGATACCAAACTGACGCAAAATGTAAGAGGTATAACCGGAACAGTCGAAAGCATTCGGACCCTTAGCGGCATATACATATGGACGGCCAAGATATTGTTTGGCTACACCAGTAATTTTAGCACGAATTTCAGCTCTTTTCTCGTCATTGAGTACACCCTGATATTCAACGGGAACAGGAGGAAGGGGCTGATGTTTGTATGAAGCGAATGATGCATTAGGATTGGTACTGACAGTTTCTTCGCTTTTGTTTCTTCTCTTGCGGGTAATACTCTTAAGACCTGTAATATCACTGTGCTCAATGTTGATTGCTTTTACACGGCTCTCCATTAGACATTGTAATTTGTCGGCAAATTTGTCCATGTCGGATGCATTTGCAACAAAAGGAACATTAAAAACGTTGGTGCCTAAAACAGCATTCACTGCCACACCGCCTAAAAACATCGATAAAACGTATGCTCCAAATACTTTAGCAATTCTTTTTTTATTTAATGGCTTCATGCTTTTTTATATTTTTTTTATTCGCTATTGCGATATTTTTATTTCGCTAACTTTGCAAAGATATACTTTCATTTTTAAACTTCCAAATATGAGTAAGAAATCCTGGACGCTCTTCCTCGATCGGGATGGTGTTATTAATAGTAGCAAACATGTCGGATATATCCAAAACCGTGCCGAGTTCCATTTTTTGTCAAAAAATTTATCATTTTTTAAAAATATTTCTGAGGTATTTGGAACTATAATTATCGTAACAAATCAGCAGGGAATTGCCAAAGGACTTATTACTGTTGAAGATCTGCATGATATTCACAGCTATATGATGTCTGAAATCGAAAAAGCAGGCGGGCTTATTAATAAGGTGTATTTTTGCCCTGATCATGCCTATCTGAAATCCCAATGCCGTAAACCCAATTCAGGAATGGCCTTGGAGGCGCAGACTGATTTTCCTGACATTGACTTTGCCAATTCTGTCATGGTCGGCGATTCTGATACTGACATCGAATTCGGCAAAAGACTGGGTATGACCACAGTTTGGATTGACAATGGGTTCGTCTCAGACAAAAAAAGAGCAAAGATTAAATCTGAGGCTGATTTTTTGTTCAATAGCCTTGAAGGATTTGCCGAAACATTAACATTAAAAGGAATCGAGTTTTTTTCAAAGACAGATATTGTTTAATTCAAAATGGCACGCGAATTGAATGAGCAATCATAATTATCTCTAAAACTCCTCTTGGGATTAACTTTTTCTTAACTGCATATATTGTTGGTTTGAATTATTTTTGTTTTACTAACTTTGCAGACCAGATACATCATATAACAAAAACAAAATATTATGAATTTACGCGTCGCTTTACTTTTCCTCATCTGCAGTTTTTTTTCAGTGGCTGTTTGGGCTCAAAAACCCGCTCCCAAGAAAGGCTATGAAATTAAAGTAAAAATTGAAAACTACAGTTTTGACACGCTTATCCTGGGTTATCGACTGGGTTCCAAAACCTATGTTCGCGATACTACAGTTGGTACAGATGCCAAAGGTTATTTCACATTTAAAAAGGATACTGTTTTGGAAGGTGGAGTCTATCTTGTACTCACAAAACCAAACAACAATTATTTCGAATTCCTGATTGGCAGCGACAATGAACAGCATATCACACTGACAACAAAATTAGACGGTGCAGATATGGTGAAAAACCTTAAAGTTGAAGGCTCCAATGACAATAAGGTATTTGTTGATTATCTGCACTACCTCGGTCAGAAATCAAAAGAGAGTGAATCTGCCAACAAACGGACAATTGAACTCGACTCTTTGATAAAATCCAATGCAAATGAGGATCAGAAAAAAACATGGGGCGAGGAAAAATCAAAAAATATAGACTTCCTGCAAAATATGTCTAAAGATGTAGAGGCCTACCAGAAAGCCATGATTGCTAAAAATCCGGCCTATCTCTCTTCCAATCTTATTAAAGCTGCACAACAACCGACTGTTCCTAAAGAAATTGAGGCTAAAGGACAGCCTTTTCCTTATTATTATTTCAAAGAAAACTACTTCGAAAGTTTTGACTGGAGTGATAAACGTTTGATCCGCACACCTGTAATGGAGCAAAAAATTGAGTATTATCTCGATAAATTGACAGTTCAGGCACCGGATTCCTGCATTGTCAGTTGCGATTATATTCTGGGAAAGGTGATAAAAGGCGGAAGCAAAGAAGTTTACCAATTTGTGGCGGCTCACTTACTCAACAAATACGCCGGTTCAAAGGTCATCTGCATGGACAAAGTATATGTACACCTTGGTGACAAATATTATTGCGGTGCTATCAAACCGGTATGGATTGACAGTGCACAATTGGAAAAAATATGTGAAAATGTGAATGACCTCCGCTACGCACTTTGCGGTCAACAGGCGCATGAGATTAACCTCTTGGATATTAAAACAAATCAGCCTGTTAGTCTTTATGGGCTGAAATCCCGTTTTGTGGCTGTTTATTTTTGGGATCCTACTTGTGGCAACTGTACTAAAAATTCGCAAAAATTTGTTCCCGTCTATGAAAAATGGAAAAGCAAAGGGTTTGAAATTTATGGTGTCTGCAGCCAGTCTATAGACAAAGTTGATGAATGCAAAAAGAAAATTGATGAGGTGGGCATGAAGTGGATAAATACTACAGAGAAAAGCTATCCGCTTGCTGTCATCAAAAAATTCTATGATGTAAAAATGAATCCTTTCCTTTATCTGCTCGATAAAGATAAAAAAATCATGTACAAACGAATCGACCCAGAACAGGTAGATGAAATCCTTACTAGAGAATATGAAATTTTAGAAAAGGAAGCTATTGAAAAGCAGAAAAGTCAGGGCAAATAAAGAAATAAGCCTGTAGGAATAGACAGATTCTTACAGGCTTTTTTAATTTAACAAATTATTCGTTGATTTATACCCTCTTCACTTTTAGTTAGATAGATAAACTTGATATTGACACTTTCCTGTACCCTCTACCAAATACAATTCTAAAACACCGCCCTTATCTGCGCCCTGCCCACATGCACCACCGGCGCTATCCCCGTTTTACGGCCCTCATAACCGATATTTAACTGAATATTTTTGGACAAGGTACGGTCAAAACTGAGGGTCCAAAGAAAATTCTGTCCATTCTGAAGTCCCTCAGTCATAGCAAACTGCACAGCTGTGTTGTTTAGTCCGCTATATTTCAGATTGACCCAGGAAAATGAGGTCTTTATGGAAGTGTTGGACTTTCCACTTTTTGAATATTTTGCATCTACCGTTATATCGTGACTTTTTGCTGTTTCCAAAGCGCCCAGACTATTGCGGCTATCTTTATATTTATATTGCAAAGAAGTCCTAAACATCGTTTTTTGCATATAAATCAACTGCGGCTTCAGTTCCAAAATTTGTAGGGCATAATCCCGGTCAGGAAAAAACTCAGAGCGGTTTTCATTAAAACCATAGGTACCGCTAAACTGCATTCTAAAAAATTCTCCTAATTTCACAGAAGGCTGAATTGAATAATCGCTCCTGCTGCGGCTGTCAAATCCGATATTTAATAAGGTTTTGGTTCTGACATCAGATTGTTGCAATTCCATCCTGAATTTCGTTTCAGTCCTATTAATATAAATAACATTGCGAATCGTAGAACCAATAGAAAGCAAAGAAGTATCGGCAACATTCAGTTCAAAAGGATTAAAAGCCAGCACATCGGCCGAAGCAATTGTTTTTCGCTCAATTTTAAATAAACTTCGGGAAGAAAGTCTGCCCAACCAGGACCAACCCATTTCTGCTCCCTTTTTTCTCTTTTTGAAAAAAACCGAGGGTTCCAAATCCATACTCTGACTGTAAGCCACATTGTTGGATTTTACAAAATCATTGGTCAGAATCGTGACCCTTAAAAAATTGGCCAAATCCTGAAAGATTGCCTGTTCAAACTCATTCTGCTGCTGAACACCATCCTCATTCCTGTCCAACCAGACATGCGTTCCCATTCCCTTATCCACCTCAACATAGTTGTAAGCAAGCTTTTGCTGCTGCCCTGCCCCCAGTTCGTAAATTGTGTTCAAACGGATAAATCCTTTGAAAATATTCAAATTATACTCCACCCTGCCCAGATAGGTTTCTTTCGGATCCAAGGTTGTTTTGGCAGTATCCTCAATTCTCAAATTCCGATAATTCAAATTCCACTGCAGCTGCGAGGCTTTGCCGCTCTTCCAATCGCCGCCAAAATTCATTTCATCGGCAACGGTCAGCGTTTTAAATTGTTCTCCCTGCGGAGAATAATCATAGCGTCTCTGTGCTGAGGCCTTTAAAGAAAGTCCCTCATTGGCAGGAAGTTCTGCGTAAAATTTCAACACATTATAATAAAAACTTGCCACTGAAAGTGTATCGGCAGAGAGCATTTTTTGTCTGTTTTGCTCCTGTTCCCCATAAATGCCAAATTTCAGTTTACTCAATTGTTTGATACTGTAGCTGAGATCAAAACGGGGTCGAAAAAAACTGCTGGCTTCAGTTGCCGTTTTTGATTGCAAATAAGAGGCGACTGTATTAAATACCAGGCCATTGTGCCGAATATCAGAGGTCAGTAAATGCCTGACACCATTATATACCGAGTCTTTGAGCAGTCCGCCAAATTCATAAACAGTGCTTCCCCATCGGTTATTCTCAATTCCGAGACGGGCAGAAAATAGATTTTCATTTGTTTTTGCCAAGGTTCCCGTATTCCAATCGCGTTGAAATTCACGTCCCCGATAGGGTTCAACCACTTCAAAACGATGTTGAACATATTCATAATGTCCGCCCAAAATGAGGTTGGTTCTGGATTTTTGCGTTTTTGAACTGTCGACAGTTACAATGGATTCGGACAGTTTAACATTTTGTAGAATACTGATCCTGCCTGCTATTCCCAGATTTTCATTATTCCCTATTCTTGAATAGGTGTTTACATCGCTATTACTCAATGCAACATCAGCCTGTATCAGTCCATTTTTTCCTAACTGATAATCGCCACCTACATTCAGCATCTGCCGCTTTTTGGGCGTTGCAAGCAGTTCTATCGGTTCATGTGTTCCGCGCAATGCTCCGGTCAGAGAATCGGGTGCCACCCAGGCATAGACGGTGCCGTTTACTGCATTGTTCAATTTTATATAATGCCCACCACTGCTGATTTGCGAAAAGCGAACCGTAAAAATAGCAGAATCAATAGCTGAGGAATAGACAAAAACGGAATCATACAGTGTGCCCGAAACCAAAGTATCAATAAGTTTGTATTTTACCAGTCCGGCAATTGCCTCCCCCTCTTCAGGGATGGAAGCACCGGAGATAAAGGCGTTATCTATGTCATTGCCGATTCTGCGTAGCACAGCACGGGCAGAATCTGACAATTCAGCCTGTCGGGAGGGTTGATTTTTTGCATCCTGTTCTGAATACCAGCTTATTCTGACCGTATTTTTATCCTGTTTAAATGCCGTATTGAAGGTATTGATGGTTCTGAGATAATCCAAATCGGAATAACTGAACTCAATCTGAATCCTCTTATCTTTGGTAATTAACCTTTTATTTGTAAATCTTATTTCTCCGAGATTGTAATCTATGACATAGTCATTGTCTGCACCGCGACTGAGCAGTTCTCCGTCCATAAACACTCTTTCCGTTCCGGCAAGAACAATAAGAAAAGTCTCACCATTAGCACCTTTCAGACGATAAGGGCCCTGATTTCCTTCCTGCCCCATAAAACTGTTTCGTGTGAAGGAACCTTTAGAGATAGCAAATGCTGCATCGGTAGAGATTTCACCTTCCCCTACTTTGAAAGCAGTTCCTATCTGTCCGCCCTGCAAACGCCGGTAGTAATTAAGAAAATAACTGCCCTCCGGTCTTTTCAGATCATAATCTCCGGCAGTGAGAAAGGATTTTTTGAGTTTGAACTGCAGAAAAATTCGGTCAAAATCCTGCAATTGCTGTGTATTTCCTTCCGGCTGCAGCGGTATGTTGTTATCGGAAATTGCACCCGAAATTTCTACATCGCCGATTTTACCGCCCACCTGCAGATTGAATCCTGAGTTGAGAATCAAATCCTGCCGGTTGCCCAAAGAAACACCTCTGGAAAAACTGCCGCTGTATTCCAAGCCTTTAAAATCGTTAAAATCCTGATTTTGAGCAAAGGGATTATAGGTGTAGCCCTGCCCCAATACAAAGTCTTCGCCCAGATTGGTCTCTTTGCCTATCATTTTACGATCCTTCCTGAAAACCGGTTTTTGGAGTGCATAGGGCAAGGTCTGATAACTGATCTGCAGACTGTCCCCCTTTTTAAAACAAGATTGATTGAATATCAAAAATTCACCTTCCAGTTTTGAACAACTTTCAGAAACATAAGTATTATTAATTTTAATTTTCAGGGTCCCGCTTACAATCGGAAAAGAATCTAAAGCAATTGTATCATTTTTAAAAACAATGGTTTTAAACTTTTCATTATCCCAAAATGAGCGTTCCCGCTGCAGGCTGTCTCTGACCTGAGCGTTCGTTACTGTAATAATTGAAAATAAAAGGAAAAGGCAATTGCCTAATATGTTTCGAGCGTTCAAGGGACATGTTAAAAAAAAGAGAAAACTTAATTTTGTATTAAAAACGTAAGAGGAAGATAAAAGATAAAAGATAAAAGATAAAAGTTGAAAGATAAAAGTTGAAAGATGAACCCATCCCTAACCCTTTCTCTTCAAAAAGAAAGTTTTTTTCGGCAAAGCCTAAGACTCACTAACCCGCTAATTGTGCCTCCCCTCTTTTTGAAGAGAGGGAAACCCGCAGGGAGGGGTGAGTTAACCGCATTTTCGTTTGACACCCCTTTTCTTCAAAAAGAAAGTTTTTTTCGGCAAAGCCGAAGACTCACTAACCCGCTAATTGTGCCTCCCCTCTTTTTGAAGAGAGGGGAAACCCGCAGGGAGGGGTGAGTTAACCGCATTTTCGTTTGACACCCCTTTCTCTTCAAAAAGAAAGTTTTTATTCGGCAAAGCCGAAGACTCCGCAGGAGTCTGAAAGGCCCCTCTTTTTAGGCGCAGCCAAAGAGATGGGTTGTGGAGAGCCTATACCAATACATACTGTACTCAATATACAAGATACCAAATACCAAATACCAGCTTACCAGCTTCTTTATTTTATACTCCTCAATCTTTCCTCTGCCATTTTATTACCCGGTTCCTGCTTCAGCACCGCTTCATAATCCGCCCTTGCGCCAACATTATCACCTAAGGACTGACGGCCTATGCCTCGGTAGAGCAAATGAGTAGGCTTTGGATCGAGTTTTACAGCCGTATCCATATCATTTAAAGAAGCCTTCTGATCGCCCAAAAGTGAGTAAGCAATACCTCTATTCACAAAAGCAGTAGCCTTTGCAGGGTTGTATTGAATTGCTTTATTGTACATTTCCAATGCTTTCGGATGTTCTCCGCGCATGCCATGAATATTGCCCATGCCTTCAAAAACATCGGCTCGTTTTGAATTAAGCTGAATGGCTTTCTGGAAATCGGCTGCGGCCTTATCCATATAAGTTTTCTGACCGTTTGCATCACCTTTTGAGGCTGCAAAACTGGCCATTTTGCCATAATAATTGCCACGGATGCTGTAGGGCTGTTCCTCATTGGGAAAATATCCGATAACTGTTCCCCAGAGTTTTTCGCTGTTCTGCCAGGTATCCACCTGAATTCTTGTCTGCACAAGCCATGCAATACAAGCAACGGCGGCAAGACCATAGACACCTGTTTTTATATTTTTCGGCAGATACTGTTCCACAAACATGGCCAACATAAAAGCCAAACCAAAATAAGGCAGGTAGGAATAACGATCGGCCATAATGACAACACCTACTGAAATAAACTGAAGAACAAATGCTACCGTAAACAGGTAAAATCCGATCCCGAAAGCGGCAATTTTGGTTTTAAACAAACTAAATACTGTAAGGCCTGCAATAACTATGGCCAATACAAAAAGCCCCCAAAAGATAGCGTTACTGTCATATTCGGCCTGTGTCGGATAAGGATGAAATGTACAAAGTGTTGTCGGTACAAAGAATTTGAAAATGTACATACAGAATCCATAGGCTGCAAAATGCAGGCGCTGAAGGATGGTAAAAGTATCAAATTTATTTACAGCTACTTCCTGCCCTCTTTTATCGAGCATCCCGCCAAAATCTCCGCCACTCTGCACATCCATTGCCATAAGGCCAAAGAAAATTGCCACTGCAAAGAAAGGTGCATATTCCAGAAGTTTTTTGGGTTGAAAAGACTCCATCAATGCTTTTACTGGCTTTTCATTTGAATTTCGCCAAAAATTCATCAAAATCATGACCAAAGGGAAGACTACTGCCATTGCTTTGGACAAACAGGCGAGCACAAAGGATATAAGTGCCAATCCAATCCATTTCAGATCTATTTTTTGTGCCTCAGCGTTTCGGATTTCCAAATAACGGTCATAAGCCAACAATCCCAACAAAAAGAAGAAAACATAGAGTACATCTTTTCGTTCCGATACCCAGGCGACCGATTCTACGTGCATTGGATGCAGTGCAAAGACCGCTGCCGTAAAGACGCCCACAAAAACATTCTGTTTGCTGAGTCGAAAAGCCAACAGCAGTACCAAAAAAGTATTGAGCAGGTGCAGGATCAGATTCCAGGTAATAAAAGGTTTTGCAGAAATGCCATAAACACAATCCTTGCATTCATTGCTGTTCCAACGCATGCTCAGCATGGTGATCGGGTGATAATTGAGTGAAACAGGCTGTTTAAAAATCTGAGAAACAGGAACTTTTTCATTGCGAACCATTGGATTATCAATGACATAAACATTATCATCCCAATCGACAAAGTCATTGTCCAATGCAGGCTGATAGGCAATAAAGGTCAAAATGAGCAGTCCTGTTGCAATAAGCAGCAGATTGAGCATTGACAAGCCGGGCTTTTTATTTAGCTCGGGCTGCTGTAAAGTTTTTTTCTCAACAACCGTCTGAATCTTTTTTGACTCAGTTATTTCCTCCGTTTTGGGAGTTATATTTTTAATAGGTTTCTTTTTACTCATAGCGCTTTTGGATCAAAATTATCAACAGATGCCCAAGATAAGCAAACTGGCATTTTCCTCAAAAAAAAATCCCAAAAATCGTAATTAACGACTCTCGGGATTTTTATATTCATATTGGCAATTTCCGAAAAACGCAATAGATAAAGCAGTTTTGAAAAAATGTCAGTTTTATGCCTTAAAAATATGCTCAAATTTATAATCAAAAATCTATTTTGAGTAACCATTTGAATTTATTAAATGCTAAGGAATGAACTCCTGTTTCAATTCACCTTTTTTGTCCAACCATTCGGTAAGTGCGTAATTATAACCTTTTCCGGCTTCCAGGTTGAATTTTGCTAATTGTTTTTTGTTATTGGCCAATTGGTGAAAAGCTCTTGAAATCATATCGCGAATTTCCTGTTTGCCCATTTTATAATTTTTTAGGGTATTCTCCTCATCTGCAAATTCATAAATCTGAGCACTGCTAAGTGCATGACTGTATTTTTTAAGCAGTTCGATCACAAAAGCAGGCCAAGGATTTTCCTTGGTATATTTTCTTTTTTCTTTTTCGGCTTCAACTTTTACGCCCGGTTTTCTTCCTCTTTTCTTCTTTTCGGCAGTTAGAGCCGTAGCAGCTTTTTCTGCATTGGATTTACGGCCTCTTTTCTTTTTCTCGACTGTTGCAGTTTCTACAACTTCCGATTTAATTTTTACTGCTTTTTCTGCATTAGATTTACGGCCTCTTTTCTTTTTCTCAACCGGGGCTTCAGCAATAATAACTTCAGCCACTACTTTCGGTTTAGGTCCTCGCTTTTTGGGCTCAGTTAAAACAGGTTTTTCTTTTAAAACAATTGGAATTTTCGGTTCTCTTTTTTTAGGATATTCTACCCCACTGATAATTTTAGGTACTGAAACGATTTCATTTTTGACTTCTGCTATTGTTTCAGTCTTGATTTTGGTATTATTTTCAGCCTTCACAGTAGCTGAAACAGGAACTTCAGATTTAGCAACTGCAACTGTTGGTAAAGTTGTTGGTTTTCCGCTAAGTTTTTCATGCAATTGTTGAATAGTATTCTGAATCAGCTGCATTTGAAAGTTTAATTTTCGCATTTCTGAATCATACTGCATTAGTAATGCTTTGATTTCGTGGTCGGTCAGATTAGTATAGTCCATGTCTCTTTTAAATTAATATTATTATTAATAGAATACAAAGTTCGTTATTTATTTTGTAAAATATTAATACAAATAATATTTTTTAATAAATTTTTAATTAAAAACAAAAGAGGCTTTCAAAAAAATCGACAACCTACTGATTTTTAAGTTTCGATAAGTTTGGAATCAGTTATGTCTGTTTCTAAAAATATTTAATACAAAGGTTTAAAGCCTTAATATTTGAGTATTCTACACACTATTTATTTCAATTTATCTTCAATGTAAGTCAATATTTTTTTCATCAGATGTACCCGATCTTTTCCAAATACATTGTGTGCATGCATAGGATAGGGAAAATAATCAACAAGAACACCATTTTCAATAAACGCTTTTAACAAGCTCAAACTGTGCTGTTCCAATACAACATCATCGGCTGTACCATGAATCAGAAGAAGGTCGCCTTTTAGATTTTTGGCATATTTCATCAAACTGGAATTGTCATAGCCTTCCGGATTCTCTGCGGGAGTATCCATGTAACGTTCACCATACATAATTTCATAGTATTTCCAGTCAGTAACGGTGCCACCGGCCACTCCTACTTTAAAAACATCGGGCGTACGGAGCATGAGCGATGTTGTCATAAAACCGCCAAAACTCCAACCATGCACTGCTAATCGGTCTGCATCTACAAATGATTGGGTTTTCAACCAATTGACCCCTGTCAGCTGATCAGTAATCTCATTAGTACCCAATTGACGGTGTATTACATTTTCAAATTCAAATCCACGGTTTTCTGAACCTCTGTTATCCAAAGTAAAAATAAGATAACCACGTTCGGCCTGATACTGCATCCAGAGTTGCGAGGCACCCAACCATGAATTATTTACCATTTGTGCATGGGGACCACCATATACATATACTATAACCGGATATTTTTTTGCAGGATCAAAATTGGATGGTTTTATCAGCCGGGCATGCAGTTCAACGTCATTCTCACCTTTTATAGTATGAAGTTCTACAGTTCCTATTTTATAATCTTTTAAAGGATTATCAGCTTTTAGCAATTCTGTTTCTTTCTCATGTTTAATATCTACTACACTTATAATACGTGGAGTTGTCAGATTGGAATAATTGTCGAGCAGTTTTGAACCGTCAGGATGCAGCGAGACCAAATGAACACCTTCATTTTCAGTTATTCTTCTGACTTTGCCTCCATTCAGCGAAACTGAATAGGTGTAAATATTTAAGCCGGATTTATCGGTTCCGGTCACAATGACATTTTTACCGGATTCATCGAGTCCAAGAATTGATTTTACCAACCAATTGCCCGAACTGATCTGCTCAAGCAGTTTTCCATCAGTATTATAATGGTATAAGTGTACAAAACCATCACGTTCACTCATCCACAAAAATTCTTTAGGATTATTTGGCAGAAACCATGCAGCATTTTCAGGTTCGACATATTTCGGATGCTCCTCTTCAAACAATGTTTTAACAAACTGTCCATCAATTGCATTGTACTTGTTAAACCAAATATGATTCTGAGCTCTATTTACTATGACAACATATACAAACTGTTCATTGGGATCCCAAGCAAAATTGCTAAGATATTGGTCTTTTTCTCCTGATACCCGTAAATAAATAGTTCTATTTGTTTTGGGATTATAAATTCCAACCTGCGGATTTTCACTTTTTTGGCCTGCCATAGGGTATTTTATGGAATTTAATGCGCCGGGCGTGACATTGATATTTAGCAAGGGATAATCAGCCACATCTGTTTCGTTTTTCTGGTAAAAGGCCAATAAAGTACCCTTGGGTGACCAAAAAATTCCTTTGGAAATGCCAAATTCGGACCGGGCAATAGACTGTCCACAAACAACAGCGGTAGTTTCATCTACATTAGAAATTTGTCTTTTGGGATCTGATTCATCGGCCATATAGAGATTTTTACCAATGGTAAACGCAATCTGCCTACTCGACAGGTGTAATTCAGAATTTTCAGCCAGTTCAGAATACTCCAGTATCTGTCCCCCTTTTTTAGTTTTAATGTTGTAATTGTAATAAATACAAGCGTTCTGGAAAACAAACTCCTCTTTATTCTGCCATTCCGGATATGGTAAACGTTTCAGTTGAAGACCTAGCGTTGAGTTCAGCTCTTGTAAGTTAACTAATTCAATTTTATTAAGTTTTTCATCCATTTTCATCAGCACAAGTCCATCCTCAGAAAAAAATGACAAAGCTCCTTTTTCATGCATCCACTGCAATCCCGGGATGTTTTTGGGGCCAAAGGTTGAACGCTGTCTTAATACAGCATCCTCGAGTGTCAACTCTTTAGACTGAGCTGCCAACTTTAAATTTGGTACAAAAAACAGTAAGAATCCTACAATAACTATAAATTGAAATTTCATGACTTTAATGCGTTGATTATTAGATATAATGATTTAAATTATTTTTGTGCTGATTTTAAACTTTTGTGACATAGTAAAATTTAATTGTTTGGTAAATTTCTTATTTTTTTTTAATAATTTGTTTGGTCGTACAATAAAATATTAACTATCTTTGAATTAATTTTGATGTGAAGAGGACAAAATAATATTATTTTGTCATATCAAATGTATTAAACATTATGTTAAACTTAGTGTTCAAAGTAACAAAATAATATCTTAAATGCTTTTGTCCTGAAAAATTGCCCCTTTTTAATTTTTTAGCTGACTAATTAAATTTTAAAAAACATGGATGCAAGTCAAAAAGTAAAAACAATGCCCGGTGAGGTTTGGCAAAAGGTTGATTTTGGAACCCCTACACTCCATTTCGACTATTTTATTTCTAACATGGGGCGCATTAAAAGTTATCACAAGCGAACTACAGGTGAAAGGTTGCTCAAAGGGTCTGTTGACCATCGTGGGTTCCATCGCCTTCACATTCGACTGGCAGATAAAACATATGGAGAATTAGCATTGCATATTTTCATTGCGAACCACTTCTGTGAAAAACCTGAAGATGAGTACAACCATTCTGTTCACCTTGATTATGATCGATCAAATAACAAATGGACTAATCTAAAATGGCTAAAACATGAAGATTGGAAGCTTTACATGCAAAATAGTCCAACTTATAAGGATACCAGAAAAAAGAAAAAAAAATAGGTTAAACTCTTAGATGGTTCATTTAAATTAGATTTTATCTGGACAAAATCAAGCAAAAAAATTTGGCAATTTTTTATACAAATTATCAATTTAGTTTTTCCCTATTTCATTAAAGATCAATTGGTTGAAACTAAACTTCAGTACAAAAGATTTAAAGATGTTTTAAAAACTTATTTTACGACTTTACAGAATTATTAATTGCTTTGAACAAAATAAAATAAGTTTACACAAAAAAATTATCAAAACAAAAGCCACTCTTTATAGTGGCTTTTGTACTTTTATAAATTTACTTGAATACATTTTATAAAGAAACTTTTAACCCAAAATCCAGCGATGACTAGGTCATAGAGTTGTTGTGCTAACTTTAAAACCAAATCCACAACTGGAAAATCAATTCAATTTATGTAGCCCTTCGGGGTTCACCTCGTGTAGCCTTCGGGGTTCGGTTTCCTCAAGAATTTTATTTACAGACTTGATTTTTAACTTTTAAAATTTTCAAGGTCTTTATTTCTCCAAATTAATTAATTTAAATTCATATTCTGAAAATTGAATAATATTCAGGTATTGATTTTCAAATCTGGAAATTCTGTTTTGTACTTTTATTTCTCCACTGTCAAGTGTTTGAGTTTTTTCATAAACAGGCGCTATTTCAAATCTTGTATGCCTTAGCGCCTGAGGTTCATCTATCAGTTTATCGGGAAAAGCAGTGCCGTGTTTCTTTAACATCCTGCCAAAGTAAAGCATGATATCAAAACCAATATAAGCAAATTCTCTGGGAGCAATTCCATAGATTTGGCGGTATCCTTCTTCAAACTGCTTAATTTTACGATCCTCTTTATTGATAAAGTATTCATCGGTAAAATGAAGGTGCAGATTGTTATAATACTCATAATTAACACGTTCAAAATATTTCCATTGAGAACTGCCGATTACCAAAAACTGATAACTGTTTCTTGGTTCTATTTTATTGTAAAGGGAAGATATCTCTCTAAGACAGGAAAATACAAAGATTTCACTTTTGTCGGAAGGGATTACAACAACATTCAGTGCATCTCTTGCGAAGTATTTATGAAGGACGCCTATAGAAATAGCTTCATTACCAATCATTTGGGGTAATCTTGCAGATGGGTTATTTTTTGAAAGGCTGTAAGCTTCCTGTATCATTTCCATTTTAAGGCTGTCTTCGGACATCCCAAGTAGTAGAAAATTTATTTTCTTCAATCCTGTTTGTGAAGGCATTTTAATATTACCATTAATAAAATTTGCAATATGACGGCTATGTACTTCAAAGCCCGAATTGACCTGAATATAAAAATGATTATCTTCCGCAATACTGTTGTTATTGTTAAAGGCCGATACTACTGGAATCTGATTTTTTTTACCATATTCAGCTAATACTTTCAACACCTCTGTTGAGGTATGGGCAATAATAAGATCCCATTCTGTCCCTTCCATTTTCTCAAATACCCGATCCAAACCTTCCTGATCTTTATGAGAGTCGAATACATTTACCCTTAGATTTACACCCTCGCGCTTAAGACTGTCCAATGCTATTTTAATACCCTCGTAAAATTCAATAGCCCGAATTGACTGCCCCGGAATTTCAGACCTGCCGCTAAAAAGATTTGTCATGAATGGCAAGATCACTGCTACGTTATATATTGGCTTCACCCGAACATCCCTTAACTGTTTTTCCATCAGTTCTTCAATTGTTGTGCTGAGATCAACAACTGATAAGGTATCTCTATGAATAGGATTAGAACCTATTTTAGTGTAGCGAATTACCGTTTGTTTTATCGAATTCTCAATTAGGGTATCAACCCAAACAATAGTGTCAATCTGAAATTCAACAGGGTCTAATGAAGCAATCTTAGTGCTATCTTTGGGTAATACCACAGAATCTTTGCTGGAATTTGTTTTTACAATTTCAAGATTATTATTACCCGTATTTTTTTTCAATTGTGCACAGGAAATGTTTACAAGAAAAATAGTGCAGCAAAGTGATAATATAATAAGTGTGCTGATACGATGCATAATGGTGTTATGGGATATTTTTAAATATAATAAAAGTGGATTCTTTCTATTTTCACAAGAAAACAGTCTGAGACAAAACCAAAACAAAGTTACATACTTTTTGCTAAATTTTTCTTTTGATAAAAATAGATTAGAAAAACTGACCATTAACTTTTCATTATTCCAACAAAAAAGAACTATTTTTGCAGAAATGCCATTTTGCAATACTTTTTAACATCATAGCCGATTATGAACAAGGCAAGTTTTCGAATTCTGAGTTTTATATTAATTACACTGTATCTTACACTACCCGCAATACTCAGTGCACAGGGCAATGGTGGTGTGCGGGGTACTATCTCTGATAAAGAGACAGGTGAACCGCTTATGTTCACACCTGTTTTTCTTAACGATGGACTAAAGTACAATGCACTGAGCGGAGATGATGGCTTTTACACTATAGCCAGTGTACCTCCCGGGAAATATATTTTGCAAAGTCGTGCAGTAGGTTTTGACAGTTTAGGATTTGAAATTACAGTTGAGGCAGGAAAAATGCTAAACTTTAACATTTCAATGATCCCATCTTCATTAAACACAGGTATCGTTGAAGTAACTTCCAACCGAGAGGAATCTCAAACAGATACCAGAGTTTCTGTGGTTAGAATTACAGCAAAGGACATCCAGCGCCTGCCTTCGGCTGGCGGTGAATCGGATTTTGCACAGTATCTTCAAATTATTCCGGGTGTAATTTTTACGGGTGATCAGGGAGGTCAAATCTATATTCGAGGTGGTGCTCCAGTCCAAAACAAGATTCTGCTCGATGGTATGACAGTTTATAATGCATTTCACTCTATTGGCTTTTTCTCGGTTTTCGAAACTGAAGTAGTAAGAAGTATAGATGTTTATACAGGCGGTTTCAGTGCTAAATATGGCGGACGTTCTTCCGCAATCATAGATATCCGTACCCGCGAAGGCGATAAAAAACGTTTTGCTGGAATGGTTAGTGTCAATCCCTTTGTATCAAAATTTTTGGTAGAGGGTCCAATTATCAAACTCGATGAAGCCAAAGGACAAAGTTTATCTTTCATGATCACCGGGAAACATTCTTATCTGAATCAAACCTCCAATTGGTTTTACAAACCAATTTTAGAAAGACAGCGCGGCTCTGCCACAAATACTACCTTACCTTATAGCTTTACAGACTTCCATGGTAAACTTTCTTTCAATACTGCCAATGGCAGCCGTATAAATGCATTTGGGTTCAGCTTTAATGATGATGCAGCATTTTCCGGAGTGGCACTTTACAAATGGAATTCAGGTGGTGGCGGAATTGATTTCCGTATTGTTCCCGGCTCTTCAAAACTTATTATGGAGGGGAATGTCGGCTACTCTTCATATGCAGCAAATTTTATT
>JBIKQC010000386.1:0-4823 GCA_044349855.1 Saprospira sp. | reverse complement strand
AGTTGTATAGTTTTCGGGGTGAACACTCAACAATGTATCGGGTTCTTCGTTGCATTCCTGCTCAATCCGACTCAAAAGTTCATCAATTGATTTATCTATGCGATTCTCCGTTTTCATGCTTTGCTGGGAATAAAAATTTATTTTGGCATCCCAATATACAGGATTTTTTTAAATAATGTGATATTTGTACAAATAAAATTTTGAAATTTATTGATTATGGAAACTAACTATTATGTGCATCCTACAGCAATTGTAGATGAAGGTGCATCAATCGGTGCGGGCACTAAAATATGGCATTTTTGTCATGTAATGCCAAAAGCCGTATTGGGCGAATGCTGCAATCTGGGACAAAATGTATTTATTGCAGATGGTGTAAGACTTGGCAACAATGTTAAAATACAAAACAACGTATCTGTTTATACCGGAGTAGTTTGCGGAGATGATGTGTTTTTGGGTCCTTCTATGGTTTTTACCAATGTAATAAATCCGAGAAGTGCAGTGAAACGCCACAGCGAATACCTTCTGACTAATGTGGGGAAAGGTGTTACAATTGGCGCTAATGCAACAATTGTCTGTGGACATGATATTGGGGACTATGCTTTTATCGGTGCGGGAGCTGTTGTTACTAAGGAAGTTCCTGCTTTTGCGCTTATGGTAGGCACTCCTGCACGTCAAATCGGATGGATGAGTGAATACGGTCACAGATTAAATTTTGATTTGGAAGGCTTGGCTGAATGTCCTGAAAGTAAACAGAAATACTCCTTGAAAGACGGGACTGTCAGCAGAATAAGCTAAGTAAAGACAATGTTAATTTTCTATTTTACTTTGAAAAAAGATTAAAATTGCCGTCCTTTCAAAAAAATAATTTAGATTTACCTCTGTTTATGGCTATTACTTCAGTTTATTATTGAGTTCCAAAGGCTCTTTCAGTATGGACTTCAGACTTAAAAATATACTCATTATTTCACCAACTCCCTGGGACGTCAGTTCACCGGCAAGGCAACATTATGCCCGTGAATTGGCAAAAATGAGCAATAAAGTTTTTTATCTGAATCCGCCTACTAAGATTGACAGTGTTATAGAAATGTCCGAAAATTTATGGATAGTTGATTATAAACCTTTAATGTCTTTATTCGGATTGTTCCCGGCACCTTCCGACGCTAAATTGATAGAAAAAATTAATCGACTCATAGGTAAAAAACTCGATGTTGTATGGAGTTTTGATTCTAGTCGATTTACAGATCTAAGTGTTTTAGGTTCAGAGCCTGTAAAAATTTATAGTTTAGAAGAATGGCATAAGGATTTTGAAAAAGATAGACTGATTGCTCAAAGTGCAGATCTTGTTCTTGGTCTTTCTCAACCGCTCTTGGACAGAATTGGCAATGTAAAGTCTTGGAAATACTTATTTGATCACGCCTTAGGGTCTGTTTTTGCTGATGCGATTTACAGAGTAAAACAAATTAAAGAAAATACCCAATTTGCAACAGGTAGAATCAGATGCGGATATTTGGGGAATCTGCAAAATAAATATCTTGATACTGCTGTTTTTGAAACAATTATCAGAAATAACCCGATTGTTGAATTTCATATTATAGGTCCTTTTGTAAAAGAAAGCAACCTTGCTGCAGGTAATAAAACTTGGGAGGATCCTTTTGTCGAATTTTTAATGTCTATGCCCAATGTAAGACTTTATGGAAGTTTGATGACTGTACGCACTGCAGAAATTTTACAGACGATGGATATGTTTCTTGTCTGTTACGACAGTAAAAATTATGGTGATATGACTGCAAATCCACAAAAAGTTGTCGAATACTTTAGTGCCGGAAATGTAGTTGTGTCCAATCATTTGAAAAGTTTCGATAAACATAAAGATTTGATCCTGATGGCTGCTGAGAACAAAGACTTGCCGCAGATTTTCAAAGATACAGTCACAAATCTGGAAATGCATAATCGAGCGGAATTGTTTCGGAAGAGATTAGATTTTGCCCTTAGCCATACCTATGAGAAGCAATTGAATAAAATTGCAGGGATTTTGTCAAACATGGGAAAATAAATTTGAATGAACAATCCGTTAAAATTTATTGAAACAGATAATAGACCGCTTGTTTCTATCATAATGGCGGCATATAACGCTCAATCTTTTATAGGCCAAGCTATAAATTCCGTACTTTCTCAGACTTATACAAATTGGGAACTGCTTATCGTAAATGACGGCAGTAAAGATGAAACTGAAGCAGAAATACTTAAGTTCAAAGACCCAAGAATAAGCTATTTTAAACAAGCAAATAAAGGAGTAAGTTCTGCACGGAATAAAGGATTGGAACAGATGAAAGGTGATTTTTTCTGTATGTTGGATTCTGATGATATGTTCCCCCCAAAAAGCATAGAATCGCGAATTGATAAATTTTTGGAGGCAGGAGAAATAGAATTTGTCGATGGAACCGTACTTGTGAAAGATAAAAATTTGGATATAACGATTAGAACCATCAAATTCAATTTTTATGGCAACCCACTGAATTCTCTAATCCGTCTTGATGGACGAAGTTTTTTCGGACCGAGTTGGATGATAAGAATTGTACCGGGAAAAAAATATCGTTTTAAGGAAGGTATGACTCATGGAGAAGAACTAATGTTGTATATAAACATTGGTCAAACAGGTGTTTATGCAGCAGTTGAAGAGCCAATTTTGCTTTATAGAGTCAGCGGAACTTCGGCTATGTCCAATCTGAAGGGCTTGGAAGAAGGTTATGTACAACTTTATCTGGAAGTTAAAGCATTTCCTCATATCTCTAAAAAGAAAAAAAAATATCTTAAAAATAGAATTTGCCGAATCATGTTTTTATCCTACCTGAGTAAGAATAAACTGATTTCTGCCATCCGTGTGGTTTTTAGATATTTATCTTTATGAAAATATTTTATATATCTTATTGGGGTGTTAATGAAGGTCTTACAGTATCTACTGTATTTCCAAATCTTAGAATTCTTTCCGAATATTTCCAGGTAAAACAGATAGACTTTTATACAATGGAAAGGGACCGATCGCAAACGGTAAAAGATTATTTTTCGCCAATTGCCAAAGTGACTCACCGACCTGTTTATTCTAAAAATTTAGGATTTTTTCTCCTTACTAAAATTGCTGACTGGCTACGCATCCGAAGTACAATCATTTCAAATGCCAAAACTCTAAAACCTGATCTCGTTATTTGCCGCGGTGCAATGGCAGGAGCTTTTGGTACGTTACTTTATAAAAAATTTGGTATTCCTTTCATAGTCGAATCATTTGAACCGCATGCTGATTATATGCTTGAATCAGGTGTTTGGAATAAAAAAAGTATCAGGTATAAGTTTCAAAAAAAATCAGAGTCTGAGATAAAAAAACATGCCGATTATTTAATAACAGTCAGTCAAAACTATTTCAGACATCTGCAGGAAGTTGAAGGTATTTTACCAGAAAGGCTGAAAATGGTTCCCTGCATGGTTAATGCAGCTGATTTTGCATTCAATCAGCAAAACAGAGAAGTAATCCGCAATAAATTTGGTATTGAGGCAAATGTAAAAGTTGGTATTTATCTTGGCAAATTCGGATCAATCTATTACGACGAAGAGGCATTTCAGTTGTTCAAAGCAGCAGAACGCTACTTCAAAGGTAATTTTTTTCTGTTTTTACTCAGTCCAACACCTGTGGATGAAATAATAGTGAAGCTCAGAAAAGTTGATTTTCCATTGGATAAAGTTTGGATTGGAACCGCTCCGCATAAGGAAGTTCCTGATTATCTTTCTGCTTCTGATTTTGCGTTTTCTACCATAAAACCCGCTGATTGTCGTCGATTCTGCTCACCTGTAAAGGATGGGGAATATTGGGCCAACGGTTTGCCAATTCTTCTTCCGGATATGGTTGGAGATGATTCGGATATTATTAAAAAAGAAGGTGCTGGGGCTATTTTTGATATTAATGATCCTGATAATATTCAAAATTCATTCGAAATCATTGAAACGCTTATCAGTTCAACAATTGAAGGAAGATCAAAAATTGCAGAGATTGCCAAAAAATATAGAAATTTTGATTTGGGTAAAGCTGCATATGAAGAGATTATGGGCTATTATGCGTTTAAAAAATTATATTGATTGTTTAAGATCTTTTACATTTAGCTATTTTGTTGACACATTTTTTGTCTTCTAGATTTAATATTTTTTTCACAAAGATTCCAATTCTTTGAAAAAAAATAAAAAAGTACTAATATTAAGCACAATTCTACAAACGAATTGCTGACCTTATGAGATTATGAAAAAACTGTTCGATTCGATTTTTTATTCCTTTCCTGTTCAACTGCTTATTATACATGTGAGAACCAATCTTATGCTATTGGTTCTCTGGTTATTTTTATGGTCAATTGCATCAGGATCCTTTGGAGGTAAGTTGGGGTTCCGTTACTTTTTTTTGGATGCGGAATATTTAGGCAATGTAAGTTTTTGGAGTTATTTTATAATTGGCTTCACCTTTGGAATGTTTTATCTGGCTTGGAATACAACAACTTATATACTTAACAGCTATCGTTTTCCATTTTTGGCATCATTGGGTCGGCCTTTTGCAAAATATACTATCAATAATTTTCTTCTGCCTGGGAGCTTTTTGCTCTATTATTTGGTAGCCTTAATCCAGTTTCAATGGTACAATGAATTTGCCAATCAGTCGATTATTATATACTATTGTTTGGGATTACTCAGCGGATTTGCAACTGTACTTTTCTTTTCGACTATTTATTTCCGATTTACAAATACTGATATAGCTAAAGTTGAGCGCAAAAGTGCGCTAAGGATAACAG
>JBIKQC010000385.1:0-4845 GCA_044349855.1 Saprospira sp. | reverse complement strand
TTTTGTTTAATTTGAGAATTTGAGAATTTGAGAATTTGAGAATTTGAAAATCAATCTTAAATTCTCAATTCTTAATTTTAATAAAATATCATTTTAAATCAATGAAAGAAAAGAACTATCAATGCAGTTGTTGCTGGAAATTTGTTTCTATAACTGATAGTAAATTAGATTATTGCGCTGAAAACTGTAAAGAAAAAGAGGGATTGGACACCTGTTATTAGTGTGCTAAAACCTATTGTAAAAAGACAGACCCCGAAAATGTTAATCCGGGCTATTGTTCTGAACGCTGTCAGGAAGCGGTAACTGTTTATTAAGAAGATAGATTTCAGAACTGTCACTTTGGGTGAAAGCTGTAAAATTTGAAAATATAATTATTGTTAGAATTAGAACGAATTTCATAATTTTCAATTTTCAATTTTCAATTTTATAGAGCTCACTGCGTTCGGTTCAATTTTGTTTTCCCGCCCACAATTGTCATCAGCACCTTAGTTTTTAAGATTTCCTCCTCCGCAACAGTCATAATATCCTGAGATAAAACCGTAAAATCGGCAAATTTGCCAACTTTGAGCGATCCCTTTTTGTTTTCCTCAAAGCAGCCATAGGCCGCATCCAAAGTATAACAGCGCAAAGCCTGTTCCCGGCTCATTTTCTGATCTGTTTCGAAGGCTTCCCCATTAAGTGTTTTTCGGCTGACAGCCGCATAAAAACAGGGGATAGGATTCACAGGTTCTACTGGGGCATCAGTCCCATTAATTACCATAGCACCCGATTCTATCAGCTGTTTCCAGCGGTAGGCTCCTGCCTGAATTCGCATTTGCCCCAAGCGGTCGATCGCCCATGGACGGTCAGAAGAAAAATGAATAGTCTGCACCGAAGCAATAACACTCAATTGCTTAAAACGTGGAATGTCCTTTGGATCAACATGTTGCGCATGCTCTATTCTAAAACGATGGTCTTTTGCCTTTTCGGGCTGTTTTTTCAATGAACGCTCATAAATATTCAGCACTTCTCGGTTCGCTCTGTCACCAATAGCATGTGTACAGAGCTGAAAGCCAGATTTTAAACAATTGTCGGCGATTTTTTCCATGACAGGAATTGGCAACAAAACATTGCCGGTAAATCCCGGACGGTCGGTATAATCTTCCAGCAGCCAGGCACCACGTGAGCCCAAAGCCCCGTCGGCATAGAGTTTTACTCCGCCAATGCTGAGGAAATCTCCAATTTCTTTACCTTTTTTGAACCATTCCAAAAGGAATGGATCATCTTCCTCCTGTTTTTCGGCTGCATAATTGCTGTAAGAGAGCATCACCCAAAGTCTGACCGGAAATTCGCCATTTTTTAGGGCTTCCCGATATATTTCGATTGCGGCCGCATCGGAACCTGCATCCTGAAAACTGGTGATGCCGTTTTTTAAACATTCGGCGAAAGCCGCCTGCAAATCTTTGTACCTGCTTTCTTTGCTGTCTTCCGGCACTTGAGCCTGAATGATTTCCATCGCATTTTCGGTAAAAATACCGGTAGGTTTTCCATTTGGATAGCGGATGATTTCACCGTCTCCGCCAACTTTATTTTCCCCAATCAGCTTTTTGTCAGGATCAATTCCAGCTCTTTTCATCGCTTCAGCATTGGCAAAAAGTGCATGACCGCTTGCATGAACCAGCATGACAGGGTTGTCGGGTGAGACCTCAGATAATTTTTCATGTGCCTGATAGCCGGTAATCAGCTGCGGTTTTGGATCCCATTTGCTCTGATGCCAGCCACGACCCAAAATCCATTCTCCTTTGGGAGTATTTTTTGCAGCTTTGGCGACTAAGGCGAGCAGTTCATCATAATTTTTCACACTGGATAAATCCAATTGCCGTTGTTGTTTACCCAGCCCCAAAAGATGTGCATGACTTTCTACAAAACCGGGAATCAGGGTTTTACCTTTAAGGTCCAGTAATTCAGTTTTTGCACCCTTATATTTTTCAATATTTTTTAAATCGCCGACTGCCAATATTTTGTCATTTTTTACTGCAAGCGCCTCCACCTTTGGTTGGCCCATTTCAACAGTATAAATATTGCCGCCAAAAATGATAAGATCGGCTTCAGGAACTGATTTGACACAGGCCTGACAAAGCATACAAATTAAAATAGCACTCAAAAGATATGTTTTCATACGAATTCGCTTATTTATTCATTTGTACAAAAATAACTCAAACAGACATAAAAAAGACTCTCTAGATTAGTTTTTAACTTGTAATAATACTGTTAAACAAGTGATTTTCGGTGATTTATTTGTCAACTTTAGTAAATCATAAAATTTCAAAATATAAAAATCAGTATTATATTTCAGTAGAAAATTTGCTATTTTTAATGGAGTCGGAAAATAATTAGCCACATTATTTGCGATACAGATTATGTAATTAAATTTAAATCAGCATATTATTTTACTATCTCACGAAAAATAAAGTCTGTGAAAGTAGCTGTTACGATTGAAGAGGTGCCTATATTTACAAAGGTCAGAAAAATATTTTTCTGACCTTTGTAAATAAATTAGAACAATCTGGTATTCCAGGTAAAAAGCGCGAAGTAAAGTATTGCCAGGATTGTTCCTATTCCGGTAAGTAAAAATAAATTACCGGCTGTTCGAAGCAGGGGTTCAATTTTTATCCAATGAGTCTTAATTTTTTCATCGTTAACATCTTTTCCTAACAGTCCCAAAACTGAATCACTGTTTTTTAGGATATTCCCAAATACAATTAATAATAATCCAGAACAAACTCCGATAAAAGAAATGAGAAGGGAGTAGATGAACATGTTTTTAAGATAAAAGATAAAAGATAAAAGATAAAAGATAAAAGATAAAAGATAAAGCATTATTTCAGCTTTTGATATCTTTTCAATTTAATAAGTCCCAATTTACAGAAAAAGTGTTGAAAAGAAACACGTAAAACACCCAAGCCATATTTTGTTGACCGGGTAAAATTAATACTTGAAGCCTCTTTGAAATATTTTGTCGGGCAGGTTACTTCACCAATATCAAATTTGGCATAAACTATTTGTGAAAGCATTTCATTGTCAAATACAAAATCATCATCGTTTGCATTATAGTTTATTGTTTCCAATACTTCGCGGCTGAAAGCACGGTAACCGGTATGGTATTCAGACAATTTATAATTGATTAGAATATTTTGAGTAAAAGTAAGGAAGCGGTTGGCAATGTATTTATACATTGGCATTCCACCTTTTAGAGCGCCCATTCCCAAAATGCGGGATCCCAAAACAGCAGCATAAAGCTCTTCGCCAATAATGTTAACCATGGCAGGAATTAGCTTAGGTGTATACTGATAATCCGGATGCAGCATAATCACAATATCTCCGCCAATTTCCAATGCTTTATTGTAAAGTGTTTTTTGGTTTCCGCCATAACCTGTGTTTTTCTCATGTACAATAACATGCTGAATGCCTAACTGACGGGCTAAATCTGCAGTATTGTCTCGACTGCAGTCATCGCAAAGTATAACTTCGTCAACCAAGTCGAATGGAATCTCATTGTAAGTTTTTTCCAAGGTCTGTGCAGCATTATAAGCCGGCAACACAACTACAACTTTTTTATTTTTATACATCTTATTAGTACTGAGATATGAGATGTTAGATATTAGACTTTTTGTTTGCTGCGCAAAGGTATAAAAAATATTGTAAAGGGAAAGTCTAATTTTTATGATTTGTAACCTGAAATTGGCCTCTAAAATTACTAAAATAAAAATGAGGACAGCGTGCCCTCATTTTTATTAATATGCTTTATAACTCAGCTAAAACTGATTTTTTTAAGCTTATAGCTTGATCAATTGTTTTGTGTAGCTTGCTTTTCCTGAGCTGATACGAACAAAATAACTGCCTGCAGCTATTCCGTTCAAGTTCAGTTCCATCATACCAAAATCTTTGTTTGAAGACAATACGCTTCTGCCGGTGAGGTCAAATACTTCTACAGTATAAGCGTCATCTGTGTTTGGTACAATAGTAACAGTTTGTTGTGCCGGATTTGGATAAATCATTGCTTCAAAGCTGTTCAAAATGTTAACTGCTGAAGGTGCTACACAGTCTTCATTTACAGGAGAACCGTCACAATAGTTAATAGGATATAGGATTGCAGTTTCCAAAGGCGCATTTTCTGGCTGAAGTGATGCATCCGGACAGCCCATTTGCTGAACGAGAAAATCGCGGATGAAATTAACTGTAGTATCCATATATGCCTGATTGCCGGCATAAGGTACGTGCGGTGCATTCGGGAAAGTATAAAATTGATTTTCCAGTCCTACAGCACATGCGCGTTCATGAAGCATACGACTGCCATCCAGAAACATAAGCGGTGTACCTGGATTTACAATTCCACGATTGTATTTTACTGTACCATCGTTGGTTCCGTGTACTGAACATAGCGGTACATCACCTGCTTCAAGCCAGCTGTAACGTGCTAAAGCACCACAACCATTAATGACACCGTTAACTTTTGAAGAATAACCGGGATTGCCGCTTGTCCCTTCCAATCCACCCAATTGTGTGATAACAGTGGAACTTAAATAACCTGCAATTTCACATTCTTCATTCAGGTAGGCGAGATGCAGTGCTGTAATTGCTCCTGCAGAACTTCCGCCAATATAAATAAAGTTGGTGTCAACTTTATAGGTATTGGATGTTTGAGCATCTTTGTAAAAATAGCGAAGAGATGCTCTCAGATCCTGAACTGCACGAACAACTGCCTTTACTGCATTGGCAGAGTCAAAAGGAAAAAATCCGATACGATAGTCAATAGACGCGCACAAATAACCTTTTTTGGCAAAACGTTGAGATAGAGCGACAACG
>JBIKQC010000029.1:0-17553 GCA_044349855.1 Saprospira sp. | reverse complement strand
CCTATTAAAACTGCGAATTGTTTGTATAAATACCATATTGCCAGATTATTATGGCAAATATTTCTAAGCCGTTGATGTAAAAAAAAGACCTTTTTTAACACTTGATTCGCATTTATAAAATATTAAATTCAAATGGCCGAAATACTCTACTTTTACAGCAAAGAAAAAATGTCTAAAAAAGCACTTGAATCTTTTTTAATAGCTGAATTTGTATGGAATAATTTTGTCTATCTGACTGATTTTTATGAATTTGCAGCAGAAAATGATATTGATAGAAATACAGTATACATTTCACATCAGTCCGGAAATGCAGGATTTAGAAACCTATACTGCATCTATGCTGATACCGATGAAATTCCGATAAAAAAGCGGGTTGAATTACTGAAAGAACTTGCCGCTATTTCAAAAATAGAATTGATTACAGGAGATGACGAAATTGCCCCTTTCAGCATGGTACTCATTAGCCCTGATAAAGTAGCCTGCACCGTTGATTGCGGCATGGAGGATGATTTGGATCCGGTTGGTTATTACAACTTTTCATTTGGCAGTTTCTGCTGTAAAATGCCGCTTTCAGAAAAAGAAATGAGTCTGCTGCATGCACTGTTATGTATAATATTCAAAGAGTTTAGCATAAATGTTTCCAACGAAGGTCCTGTTGTAAATGGAGAATTTGAAAATGCAAAAAAGCGGATAAAACAGCTCAATCAGTTCGATTATCATTATGAAATCAGTCCGGAGGAAAAAACAGATTGGTTGGACCGCGAAGAAAAATCAACTCGGTTCACAGCTCTGATGCAGGAATTTCAAAAAGCAGTTCAAAAGGAACTTTGCCTTTTTCCGCCAAATTTCATCGAGGTAAAAAACATACCCGGAGGCAGCGACAGTGAGGAATACTGTCTGCTTTTAGGCAATATGGGCATGGAGAAAATTGTTTATAAGCAGAGAAGAGAGAAATGGTAACAATAACCAATCTCCTCAAAAATTGTTATCTTTGTAATTAAACAAGGGATTGAAGCTTGAAATCTTTAATCTAAAAGCAATTATCTGAACAACAATGGACAAACCACTGGTCAACCGCGTAGCAAACAGCGGACTTATTACTATAAATTTAGAGGATTTTTATCCGGCGGAAGAAATTCTGAGTCTGGACCTCAAGGAATATCTGTTTAGGGGACTCATCCTGCGCGAGAAGGATTTTCGCGAGGCTATGACTGCTCATGACTGGACACAGTACCAAGGTAAAAATCTGGCTGTTTTCTGCTCTGCCGATGCCATAATTCCTACCTGGGCCTATCAGCTCGTTGCCGTACATGCCGCACCATATGTAATAATGGTGGCACAGGGAACCGTGGAACAGTTTATCATTCAGCATTATTTCAGAAAATTGACTGCACTTGATGCGGAACAGTACCGCGATACCAAAATCGTGGTGAAGGGCTGCAGTGACAAACCCGTTCCGGTAGCGGCTTATATGGAGCTGACAAGGATTCTGCAGCCATTGGCGCAGAGTATTATGTTTGGGGAACCCTGCTCTACCGTTCCGCTCTACAAAAGACCTAAATAAATTTTTAAACAGCTAAGCGTTAAACGATGAGTGTTTTTAAAAACCTGCTGATTTTTACACTTGGAGCCGGCACTGTTGCTGCCCTACTGATATTCAGCTCATTGTCTCCCGATAAAGATTCCAGAAATAACGAGGCTCCTAAACTGCCTGCTGATGCTGTGCAGCAGATTAGGATTCCACAGCTGCCCGACACGCTCAATTTTGCCGGTGAGCCCGTACCTATGGACGATCCGGATGTGCGCGAGCGCATCGACCGCGAACTGCTGGCCATCTGTTTTTGGCATTCCAACCTTATTCAGAATCTGAAATTCAGCAACAGATATTTTCCTATAATTGAGGAAATGACCAGTAAATATGGGATTCCCGACGATTTTAAATACCTGGCTGTTACAGAAAGCAGCCTCAGAAACGCTACTTCTTCGGTGGGAGCTAAAGGCATCTGGCAATTTATGGAATCCACTGCCAAACAATATGACCTTTTGGTCAACAAAGAGGTGGATGAGCGACTTAATTTCTATAAAACGACCGAGGCAGCCTGCAAACTCCTGAAAAATCTGAAGGATAAATTCGGCAGCTGGACATTGGCAGCCGCAGCTTACAATTGCGGTGAAGGACGTGTAAAAGACAGAATATCGGAGCAAAGCGGTAACGACTATTATCATTTGGTTTTGCCGGAAGAGACAATGCGCTATGTACCCCGTATTGTCGCGATGAAGGAAATTATGAAAAACCCAACAAAATACGGGTTCAGTTTGTCCGAAAACGACTATTATCCGGAATTGCCAAAATACAAAAAAGTAATTGTCAATAACAGTATCAAACACTGGCCCGAGTTCTGCAAAGAACATAATATTTCTTACAGAACATTGGTGGTACACAATCCCTGGATAATAGATTATACGCTGACAAATCCGGTAGGAAAGCCTTATGAGGTATTAATTCCCGAATAGTTTATTAGTATATCAAAACAGGAAAATTCAGATCCATTTTGAAAAAAATAATTTATATAATAGTTCTATTATTGTTCACCAATAATATCCATGCACAAAGTGAGCAACCCGATGGATTATTGTTATTGAGAGCTGATACTGTTTTTCAACTGAACTACCGCTCTAACGGTTTTTTAGAATTCATTCCAAAATTCAAAGCTCCTTATCTCGATTCTATCGGCGCATTAGGTTTTTGGGAAGCAGACAGCAATTATTACGGAATACGTTATGATAATGCGCACATTGTCCGTTTTCAAGAAAATGGCCGCTATGAGGATCTCGGAAAGGCATCAGACAGTTTGAATCAGGACCTGCCCAACGATGACCTTACTACAGCCGTAATTCATAAAAATGAACTCTTCGTCTTAGCCTATTCCACCAACAGTATTTATGCTATTAATTTAGAAAAAAGGCCCTTAAAATTTCGGATCCTTACAAAAAACATAGGCTTTTCCCTGCCCAATACCCTTGCTTTTAATCCCCGAAGCGAGAAACTCTATATTTTAGATCAAAATGGCTCTCCAATTGAGATTGACCCAAAAACAGGGGCAGTAGAACTGCCGCTTGTGAAAGGAGCTTTTTATAATTTTCCACGAAAGAAACTGCTCAGCTATGGCAAATTGTGGTTTAGTATAGATGGCCGCTGTTTTTTGCTGGCCGGACAGGAAGGTACTTTATATGAATTGGACACAGAAAAAAGGGTTGCCTTTCTTATTGCCAATTTGGGATTTAACTCTCCAAAAGATGCGCTGGCTTGGACAGGTATCAAATCTCCCATATTTATACAGAAAGACCTGTTAAATCTAAAAGTCCAACCATATCCTCATACAAGCGATATTTTAGAATTGGAATGGCTGGAAAGAAATGACAATAAAGAAATTGCCTATTATTATACAGAAAGATTCAACCCAAATACTCAAATATGGGAGGAGATCGCCTTTATTCCGGGCTATGCTACAACAAAACAGTCAAACAGGTACACCACAATGGACAGAATGCCGCACCCCACACAAAACTGCTACCGACTGAGGATAGAAGAAGATGGCGGATATCTGCGTTACAGTCAGGTGGTCTGTTATGATAAAAATAAAAGCCCTCAGCTTAAACTTTCCCTGCCAATTGTCGATTTCAACAGCAATCAGTCTTTATTGCATGTTATTGGTTTTTCAGGCAAAAAGTTGGACATAAAACTCTATCATCCTGTCACTAATGAACATTGCTGGACTAAAAATGTAGCTATTCACAGTGAGGATCAATCTATAGGAATACCTCTTCCAAATCTGGGGGGCTGGTTTGAACTTAGGATTTTTGAAGGTGCAGAAATGTACAGATTGAAGATATTCAGATTAATTTAACATAATTGGGAAGACAAAAAGTTTAACCCAATTACCAGTAAGTTTAACCCAGATCCGTCATTAGAGTTCGTTATGAAAGCCTAAAGGGTAAAGAAAATAAGTACTCACGGAGTTTTTTGGGGTGAAGAAATAGTTACCCCTATTTCAAAACCCAAAAAACGAGTAAGTGCTTAGTTTCACAGCAATTTAGGCTTGGAATAGAATTTCTAATGACGGATTTGGGTTAAAGTCAAAAATAAATGAAAAAAAGCCGACTCTTTGCAGAATCGGCTTTTGTGCCCGGAACAAGATTCGAACTTGCACACCCTTACAGGCGCTACCACCTCAAGGTAGTGCGTCTACCAATTTCGCCATCTGGGCAGATTACAGTAGAAACTATTTTGAATGAGGTTTCAAAATTGTGAACGCAAAGATATATGGATTGATTCAATTCAACAAGAAAAAGCTGAACTTTTTTTATTATTTTTAACTACTAATGATTAAGACATATTGTGGAATACTTTCTGAACATCATCATCGTCTTCGAATTTCTCGATCAATTTCTCTATATCTTCTTTTTGTGCATCTGTTATTTCCTTCGTAACCTGAGGAAAACGCTGTAAAGAAGCTTCTTTTACTTCAATACCGAGTTCTTCCAATTTGCTTTGCATTGTACCAAAATCATCGAATGCAGTGTATACGTAAACGGTATTATCTTCTCCCATTTCTATCTCTTCGGCTCCTCCGTCGATCAGATCAAGTTCGATATCATCGATATTTCTATCGCCAAGTTCGAATACAAATTCTCCCACACGGTCGAACATAAAGGCTACGGAGCCGCTTGTTCCCAATGCTCCGCCGGAACGGTTGAGGTAAAGGCGCATAGCCGCAACGGTGCGTGTAGGATTATCTGTCAATGTTTCAATAAGGAAAGCGATACCATGTGGGCCAAAGCCTTCATAAACCATTTCTGAAAGATCTTCTGCATCTTTGGATGAAGCACGTTTGATTGCATTCTCCACATTCACCTTTGGCATATTGGCCAATTTACCATTCTGGATGGCCAATCGCAGACGTGGGTTTGCAGATGGTTCGGGACCGCCTTCTTTAACAGCCAATGCAATTTCACGTCCGATTTTTGTAAACACTTTCGCCATTTGGCTCCAACGTTTCATTTTTCGGTCCTTGCGGTATTCAAATGCTCTTCCCATGGTATGAATATTTAGTATGAGTATAGTTTATGCGTATTAATTCAAAAATAAGGCTGCAAATATAGGAATAAAGTTCTAAAAAAGAAAAAAGTGATTATCTGAAACTTTCAACAGCCCCTCCGCAACCATTAGGATTCATCACTAATTATATTGATTTCGGATTATTATTGTTTTGAAAAAAACAGCAGCATACCTATTTCCTAACATTCGGATAATTGGCCTCAAACCAACTGATGGTCTTTTTGAGTCCCTCATAAAGGGGCGTAAACTCAAATTCGGGTAAAAACTCTCTGATTTTTGAATTATCGCTGGGCTTGCGGAATTGCCCATCGGGTTTATCGCTGAGCCAAATCAAATTGCCTTTGAAATTGAGGAGTTCCACGATCATTTCCACCAAAGTTTTGATACTTACTTCTTCAGAGGTGGAGAAAATCAGCGGTTCAATACCGGTATAATTTTCCAAAGCCCATTCGCTCAGCTTTGCTACATCTTCAGAAAAGATAAACTCACGCAATGGTTTACCTGTGCCCCATACCTGCAGGTCCTCGCCCTGTTCTCGGGCCAGAAAACAGCGGTGGATAAGCGTTGGTACCACATGTCCGTTCTCAAGGTCGAAGAGGTCATGCGGGCCGTAAATATTTGTTGGAATAACAGATACATATTCAAGACCATACTGTTCACGGTAAGCGCGCAGCTGCACATCTACCATGCGTTTGGCATAGGCATAGGCATCATTGGAATGATGTGGAGGCCCCAAATGGATCTTCTCGGGATTGAGCGGATACTCCACTTTATCGGGAAAAACACAGGTGGATAAAAATGCTAAAAAACGCTTTACGCCGTGTATTCTGGCAGCCTCTATGACGAAGGTATTCATTAGGACATTTTCTCTGAAAAAATCGCCCTTATAATGCATGTTGCTCCAAACCCCTCCTACCTTCGCAGCTGTATGAATCACTTCTTCCGGCTTATGTTTTTCGAAAAAAGCATTCACCTCATTCCAGTCGGTGAGATTGCAGTCATTTCTGCCAATTTTCAGATCGGCACTGATAGCAGTACCCACCATTCCGGTACCTCCGGTGACTAATCGTTTGGCCATTTTTTTAGATTGTCAGATATTAGATTGTCAGAAATCAGAAACGAAACATTGTAAGTAGAACATTCAAAAAAGAACAAACAACTCTCAACAATCAACTCTTTTACCCCAGTTTCGGATTCTGATAATAATCGAACCAGTAATCAACCATTTCGTCCATCATATCTTCAAAACAGATAGTGGGTTCCCAGCCAAGAATTTCTTTGGCTTTGGAATAATCGCCTTTCAGGTCGTGCAGTTCTTCCGGACGCATGTAGCGTTCATCGGTAACTACACACTCGTGAACATCGAGGCCTAAGCGACCGAATACATAGTCGACCAATTGTTCAACCGTATGTGAAATGCCGGTTGCGCAAACAAAATCATCGGGAGTATGGTGCTGTAAAATCATCCACATAGCACGTACATAGTCGCGGGCATGTCCCCAGTCACGGGAAGCTTTAAGATTTCCAAGCGAAAGTTTTGAGGCAAGGCCCAACTTGATACGGACTGCCTCTTTAGCTACCTTGTTTGTCACAAAGTTGGAACCGCGGCGCGGCGACTCATGATTGAACAGTATACCGTTGGAAATGAACATGCCATAGGCATTTCTGTAATTGCGGCAGATATGATAGGAAAACACCTTTGCACATCCATAAGGTGAAACGGGATTCAAGGGTGTTGTTTCGCGCTGATACCCGTCGGGATCAATGCTGTTTCCAAACATCTCAGAAGAACTTGCCTGATAGATACGGGCATGCGGACAGGTAAGGCGTACAGCTTCGAGCAGGCGCAAGGTGCCCAAACCGGTAATTTCTGCAGTATAAATCGGCTGATCGAAACTGATGCGCACATGCGACTGTGCCGCAAGATTATAAATCTCATCGGGCTCTGCCATTTGCAATACGCGAATCATGGAACCCGTATCCAACAAATCGGCATATTCCAATTTCAGTTCGGGATGCCCATAAACTGCATTCAGGCGGTAGGTCTGATTTTCTGAAACGGAATTGCGTTTCAAAATTCCCCAAACCTGATATCCTTTTTCCAATAAAAATTCGGCTAGGTAGGAACCGTCCTGACCGTTAATACCGGTAATAAGTGCTTTTTTCATTTATATATTAAAACTTTATTATCTGAAGCTGATGCAAACTATCCCAAAACACAGATTAGTTGGCAAAGTTAAAATAATTTTCAGGTATTTCATGCCACAATCTCATCAGGAGGTCACTTTTCCTCTTCTGATGGCCTGCCCTACGATGAGCAGATGTTCCCAAAGCGTGGGAATGAGTCCAAAATGTTCTTTCAGGATATTGAAACGCTCTTTCCAGGAGGCTTTTCTGTGTTTGGTGGAAATACCGCCTTTTAGGAAGGTACAAAAATGCACATCGGAATCTCTGTAGGTTTTTGCTTTTTTCAAAATACGGATGGTCCAATCCAGATCGGCCACGAGTGGATATTTTTCAAAACGGTATTCCTCCCAAATTCTGCGATGCGGGAACATAGCCTGATGGCAAACCACCATGCCGTTTCGAAATGTTTTATAATTCAATTTAGCTGCATCTGGATGTTTTTTATACCATGGAAAGGTATTTCCCTCAGCGTCAATGACTTTTACTTTGCCATATACAAAGTCTTCATCGTTGCCATTGCTGAATGCATCGGCAATAACAGTTGGCCCCAAGGCAACATCTCCGGCATGCAGGAACCAGATATAATCGCCTGTGGCGAGACGCATACCTTTGTTCATGGCATCGTAGAGATTTTTATCCTTTTCGCTGACCAATATATCTATATGCTCACGGTATTTTTCTGCAATTGTCAATGTACTGTCCTTGCTAAGACCGTCAACGATGATATATTCAATGTTTGGATAGGTCTGTGCGGCAACACTTTTTATTGTTTCTTCTATAAAGCTTTCACAGTTATAGGTAACAGTAATAATGGATATTTTGGGCAGATTTTTCATTCAGATTTTTTGAACACAATTCGTTCTTTCAGATTTATTTCGGAAGCTTTTGCGTCGCAAAGCTAAGGCTTTTTGATAAAATTAAAGCAACGAATAATCATAGAACACAAAAAAGCCCTATCGGTCGGAGACAGAAAGGGCAGATACTTAAAAGTTTTATCTTATTTCTCTAATGCAAAATCATATCATCATAAGCAATGACTGTGTCAAAACCTTTCTCGGCAAAGTACTGACGGGTTTTCTCCTCCGGCTCATTGCTTGTAACCAATACAAAATCGCCTCCCCAGGCACCAAGTGATTTTACCTCTCCCCAAAAATCGGAAAAAAAGCGTTCCTTAGCCCTTGGCTGTTTGAGTACGGACTGTACCAGTTCCTCATGTTCCTCCATTAATTCCTCGAATTCCTCAAGTGTCTGTGTATACTGAGCTACATTGAAGGTAATCTGAGTAATACGCGGCAGCGGTACTTGTCGCTCATCGGGAGGCGTAACCATGTACTGAACAAGTGCTTCGCGGGAATCCTGTTTCTGGTTCAGATACACGAAGTAGAGCTGATGCCGGAAATCGGGATTAAACACAGCAATTTCCGACTGCGGTCTGCCATGAAAACGACGGTAAACAATAGGGCCCGAGGCTGTAGCGGCTGCAATGTCATAACCTGACCCTTTGAAAGTAGCTTCGAGCAGTTCATAAGGATTGATTCCTGCCCATTCTGCCATCATTGTTACCAAAGTAGAGCTGGAACCCAGTCCCCAATTTCTTGGAAAATCCAGATATGTGGCCACATGCACGCCATTGGGTGCATCTGTCAAAAATTTGGCATTCTGTGCACGTGCAGCCTGCAGAATTTTCTGGAGCTGTTCGGCAATTTTCTGCGATTCATTTTCTATGGCCCCGAGGATGCTGAAATCGTTCAGGCTGAATTTTCCGTCGAACCAACAGGTGTCTTCATGATCAAAACTTTGCCAATGCAAAATGCCCTGTTCATTGCCATCTGTAGCAGATAGTTTTTGTCCGTAACGGGTAGGCAAAGCCAGTGCTGTAGCACCATCCATGACGAAGTATTCTCCGGTGAGGAGCAGCTTTCCATTTACTCGGGTTGAAAATTTCATGGTTTTTAGTTTATTTGTTGTATGGAAATTTGGAATTTCTGGGCCAAAATGAACTGAATTTATTTTTTTTGGAAATCTTAGATTTGTTAAGTTAAGACGCTACTGCAATAGCAACTAAAGTAACTACGATCCCACCTATTATTCCTATAATTCCGCCAATTCCTATTTTAGTATTTGAAGATTTCGAAAAATAAAATGATTTTTTATCCTTGTGAGGATAAGTATAAGTGAATGATCCTGATGCAGTCCCATCACAATATTCAACTTTTTTGGTATCTCCTAAAAATTCTTTTTCCTTCATTAATAATACCTGATTCACCCAAAAGTCATTATCCACTACTTTAGGTTCATCAATAGTCTCTGTAAAGGCATAAGTAACATGGTTTCTAAAGGAAAATGGTGTATTTGATTTTTCAAAATTATACTCCTTTTCACCTTTGAAATTTGCCATATCAATCTCACAATTATCTATCATGTCTATAGCCTTTGAATTCAATCTTTTATAAACTGAAGTTCCTGGTGGGACATATTGAATTCTTTTTTGTTTATAAGTTTCTGAGGCTGTATAACTACTTTGAATACCTGTAGTTGTAGCATTTCTATATAAAGTATTGTTAGATTTACCAACAGAACTGCTTTTAGTTACTGTTGCTTCATCATAATAATCATAGGTAAAGCCACCAAGAATAAAAGTACTTCTACCCCAATCAATAAAAAGAGGCTTATCGGACTTATTGTACAAACTAAATGCAGCAGGCGGTCCTCCTGCATTATACCACAAATCATAACTACATTTTATATCCTCATTTTCAAATGTGTAATCACTATTCAGATTATCAGACTTTGTCTTAAGTACCTGATAAACTTTAACTGTAGTGCAGGATTGAAAAACTATTAAAAAAAGTAATCCAATCAAATAATATTTTTTTTTCATAAGTTTGTTTATTATTGAAGTTTAAGTCCCTAATAAACCAAATATCAGGCACAATTAAAAATGAATGCAGTTAAAAAGAAAAAAGTTATTTAGCTAAACCTAAATTTTCTTATTTTTATAATTCGTCTGTAAAATAGCAAAAAAAATTAAAATTGACATGAATCTGAAAACTCTTCTTCTAAGCTTTAGCTTCCTCCTTTCTTCTCTGAACCTCTTTGCCCAACCCCTGGTCGATGACAGCAAAACCTACGAAGTATTAGTTTTTGAACATATTGAAAAGGAACAGACACGATTCATCCGTAGCGGTGGCTATGTCAAGTACAGCCTTTACAACAATCCAAAAAATGTGTATAAAGGTACATTGCAGAAAGTGACCTCCAATGCTATGTTTGTAGACGGTCAGGAAATAAAACTGGCTGACTGCAATATGATAGCCGGTCGCGTACGTTCGGATAAAGAAGTAGTTGGTGGAATTATTTTGGGTATGGGCGCTGCCTTAGCCCCCTTCGGCGCAGCAATTATCAATATGAATAACATTGCAGGCCCTTCTATTATCGGTACCGGAGCAATCATGATCGGCACAGGTATTTACCTGGTTATGTCAAAAAAGAAATTTAAAATGACTAAAGGATGGACAGTTCATGGGGGTAAAATTACATTCAGTCAGACAATGAATTAATTAAAACTATTAAAAAATCAGTAATTAATGATTCTGCATTCAAACCCAATTTTTCAGACAATATAACTCTCCTTTAACAGATCATTACTGAACTTTGCTGATAACTTTGAAAATAGCTAATTATATTATAAACAACCATGGAAGCTATAAAAACCTGGGAATTCTCTGAAAGAAATGACCCTAAAACTACTGTAAAGTTATTCATGGACCATGTGGAGATGAAGAGTCCTTTTTATAATAATGTCCACAGTTTTACAATCGATCAATTTTTTTGTAATCCTTATCCTGTTGGAAATCTGCAGGTAGATTATGAGCTGTTGAAATATCTGGTCATCATCTCTGATCGAAACACAATGAGTGATGCCTCAAAATTGGTTTATGATTTCTATACTGCATTTGACAACAGCAAAATCAAACCTGTCACTATAGAGCAGGATTCAAAAGCAGGGGATTTTGTGCGTTATTTCAGTAGTCTTACCGTACATGGAATTTCGAAATATTATGAACGTGAAGATGGCGACTGGATTCAGAGCAGTCAGCGATTTTTCGACTTTTTCTTCTACGGACCCGAGATTACAAAACTGTCTTTAGACATACGGAAAAGTTGGCGGGAACAGGTTTTTAAAGCACTTGGCGATAATCCTCCCTTTGCTTTGACAGAAGGTTTTGTGCTTTTCGATTATAATAAAATTACACCAAAAAACTTTACCTATAATTCCCCTGACAAAGACGAAGGAGAATATTTTAATATTGAACGTGATCAGATTAGCAGCGGTGGCTGGTCAGGTCGTGATGGAGGGGGAAACTCTAGGAGTTTAGAGCAGGTTTGGTATTTTGAAAACAGTATTCTGACCAGTATGAGTTCCCACAAACCTGAAATCAGAAAAACTCTGGAAGCTGCAATTTTGGAAGGCCGCAAAACTACCGAGATAAGACCAGTGGGAAAAATTGAAGAAAATCCGATATTTGATATTGTCGAACCCACGGATAAAACTGTCAAAAAAACTGATGCGCCTGCCGGAGAGGCTCCTCCAGCCTAATTTTTAGGTTTATGAAAATAATAAAGTATGAAAAAAGGCCGCTCAGACGCTTTTTAAAATGGTCACTGATAATTTTTCTTTTGCTTTTCGGCCTGCTCAACTGGGTTGCTTACAACCATGCCCGTAAATTTACACAGAGCGATCCAAGTCTGCAGGGACAACACCCGCAGGGACAGGTTTACAAGATGGCACATGCGCCATTTTGGGAGAAATTGGGCTATGCATTTTGGGGAATTTCTGTGCCAAAATCGCAAAATACAATAGAACCTGATTATGAATTTGAAACTCTTTGGTTTGTCGGAAAAGACAGTCTGGAAGGTTGGCTGCTGGAAAGCGAGGAGGACTCAATAAAGGGCATAGTCACGCTATGGCACGGCTACGGTGCAAGTAAGGCACAATTAATTGCAAATGCTTACTGGTTTTTAAAACAGGGCTATGATTGTTTGTTGGTCGACTTTCCGGCACATGGAGGATCTACAGGCACAACAGTCACCATCGGTTGGGCCGAAGCAGAATCGGTAAAATTGGTCAATGACTGGCTCAAAAAAGAAAGAGCAGAACAGCCCCGCTTCCTTTTTGGCAGTTCCATGGGCTCAGTGGCCATTCTGAAAGCCGCTGCAGAAGATGACCTTGGCGCTGAAGCGCTCATTTTGGAATGTCCCTTTGCCTCACTTCGCCACGCAATTATTAAAAGATTTGAACTTATGAAAATTCCGGCCTGTGGCATGCCCGATCTGCTGATGTTTTGGGGAGGCGCACAGCACGGATTTTGGGCATATAACCACAGTTCGCTCAGATATGCCGAAAAGGTAAAAACGCCAACACTGATTCTTTACGGAGAACAGGATCCTAAAGTAGATCAATCGGAGGTAGAAAACATACTGAAACATTTGGCTGCTGAAAACAAAATGCTGAAAACGCTGCCCTGTGCCGAGCACAATTATCTCATCAGCAGCTGCCCGGAATTGTGGCCGGAGACTGTGTTGAAGTTTTTGGATACTCTATAAATTTTCGACCGAACGACTTTACAGAACCCCCAAGGGCCGCTTCTATATGCTGCTGCCTCCGCCATTCTGAAATGGTGCCTGCGGCTTGTAATTTTTAGTGTTTTTTAAAGCTATTTGTTCTGATCTTTTATTTGATGAAAAGCTATTGAGAATAGAAAACCGGACAATTGGCAAAATAAACTGCTCCGAAGGAGACCGCTTTTGAATCGTCGCAGGTCAGAGAAAATTGGGCATGAGTGGAAAAATAATTTCAGGAGTATCGACAGCGACGCCCAATTTAATCGTTAGCTGCGACTTGATTTTTTGATTCTTTTTTATTAAGAAAAAAGAATGCCTCCGGCAGGATGAGGATTTCCATAATCGTTGATTTAAAAAGAACAATAGACCTGATGCTGTATTTCCCAAAAGGCTAAAGCCTTTTTTATCTATTTTGTTACTTTTGTCTCGTTAGTAGCTGACGAGACAAAAGTAACAAAAAATCAAAGCGGAGCCAATGCATTTTTGGGGGTTCTGTAAAGTCGTTCGGCCGAACGACTTTACAGAAGCGGCTTGTAATTTTTAGTGATTTTTCAAAAAAGTTAGCAATTCAATTCTATGACTTTGTTATCGCTAGATTTTGTGTTAAAAAGTAATGGCAGGCGTTGATTATCTTACCTGTAGAGGAACTGTATTCATAGCGTCTTTACCGGCAATCTGAACAAAATATGAACCGGCAGGAATTCCATCCAAAGCAAGCTGAAAACTATTTTTACCGCTTTTAACCTGAATATTATTGGTTTTTACCAATTGTCCCAGGCAATTGTATATTCCCAAATTCAACTCTTCATTGTCCTCAGATTCCAACAGGAGGTTAAAATAACCTTCAGCAGGATTGGGATACAGATTGATAAGATCAGTTTTTTCTGTTTGGGAAATAGCACTCGGAACATAGTTTTCATAATGATAAAAATTCCTGTTTCCATTTTCCCAACTCATTAAATAGTCCTGATAAGTTTCAGAATACAGATAACCATTAACATCATAGGTAAAGATATTTCTGTATTCCGGATACCAACCCATACCCATGAGGTAATGCGTGACATTTTCCAATGCATTGTCAATATCATATTGATAGACATTTCTGGAATAATTTTCCCAAATACTGTTAATGACATCCCAAGTCTGATAATCCTCAATAGTGAGCATATTGGAACTGTTATAGGTCATCAGGTATTGGGTAGCATTCACCCAAGTGCTGCCGTTATGTTCCTCTTTTAAATCCAGAGTTTTCAACCCTGCAGCATTATAAGTTTTGGTCCAACGGGTATGCAATAACCAAGCTGCCCCATTCCATACTTCCAAAATTGTCTCCGTCAAACGGTTATCCGAATTATATGTATAACTGTATTTTTCAGAATTTACCCATGTAGAACCGTCCCACATCTGCCTCTGAAAAGTAGCCATTGTATTGTTGCTGTTATAGGTTTTGTAGGTGCGCATTATATTTTCCCATAGACCGGCAATCCAATTTTGATTGATTTCAGACAAAATATTGCCTGCTGCATCGTAGGTATATGAAATATGATTCTGATTATCCCAAGTTCCGGACCATAAATAGAAGAACATGTGATCAGGCCCAAGAGCAGTTCCATAAACATAACTTTTTTTTGAATTATTGGTCCAAGCACTGCTCATCCAATTCCTTTGCAGCTCTTCAACTACATTATGCTGTGCATTATAAGTATTTGTTTCTTCAGAATAATACTCCCATGCACCGGCAATCCAATGCCAAAGCACTACAGTACCTATTTTATTATCACGGAAATAAGTATATCGCAATGTATCATACTCAACCCAACTCCCCACATTAAAATCATCCCCTTTTCTTGCAACAAGACGATAACTTGATGATCCTAAGCGTTGCTCCTGCATTTTTTCAGCAAACCCGGTATGGTCATTAAAATATTCCTGGCCTTCTGTTCCAATGATCTGTTCATTAAGAATAGACTGAGCATACAGCCCCTGCGAAAAGTAAATCCCGCCCAACAGTAAAATCGATTTTAATATTTTCATGGTATTTTATTTAAGTTCGCTGTAAAAATAAACAGCAGTCATACACAAGTGCATGACTGCTGACAATTCTATTTATGATAAATATCAGTGCATTTTTTTATTCAATTACCTTCGCTCCCAATTTTGCCAACTGCCATTATCCTCTCCATTAGAATTGATTTCCAGAAAAAGTTTTTCAATACCGGTACCGTCATTTTTAATAAAAGTCATTTTTGAGTTATAGTATTTATTGTCACTGCCCAATTCCTGATAAACAAATGCAGAATCATCATCCGGGGTGATACTTTTCCATTTGGTTGTACCTACTGTAAAATAACCTGTCGGCAATGAGTAAGCAATAGTCCCCATAGCAGTATCGACAGACACTACCATACTGTCGTACATGGGCTTACTGCTCGATTTTCTCTCCCAGGTACCATTCAGTACCTCTGCTTTATAGATGGGGTTTTTGTTTTTTTTGCAGCCGGTTAAAATACTGATGAGCAGCACTAAAATTACAGCAAAATAAATATTCGTTTTCATAAAATTACCTTATTAAAACAAAGGCTATCTGAAATCAGATAGCCCTTTGATTTTATTTAACTGTTAGTATAAAAAGCCTCTATTTCGTTTTCATATTTTTTCAGAATAACTCTGCGTTTCAATTTCATGGTAGGCGTTAATTCTCCTGTCGGAACACCCCATACATCTGAAACAAGTAAGAATTTTTTCACCTGTTCCACCTTACCGAAAAGCGGATTGAACTGATCAATCACTGTTTGGTAATATGCAATTACTTTCGGATTTTTCAATACTGCATTGACATCATCTCCGTAGCTGATATTCTGTTCTTTGCACCAGCCTTTCAGAGAGTCAAAAGTAGGCTGAATGATAACTGAAACAAATTTCTTGTTATCGCCTACAACCATTACCTGTTCGATAAGCAAATCTTCTTTGAGTTTGCTTTCAATCGGTGTCGGTGCAACATATTTACCGCCTGAAGTTTTAAGCAGTTCTTTTTTGCGGTCTGTAATCTTTAAGAATTTAACACCTTTGGTGTTTTCAACAATTTTCCCGATATCACCGGTCAAAAACCAGCCGTCTGAGGTCATTACCTCGGCCGTGGCCTCAGGTTTGTTGTAATAACCGACCATAACGGTTGGACCTTTTACCAAAATTTCACCTTCACCGGCACCGTAGTTGCTGTCTTCCACAATTTTAACCTGAACACTTGGAAGGATTGGACCAACAGAACCAAGCATCGCCTGATGCGGTTCAAATAGATTGATAGAAATTGCAGGTGATGTCTCGGTAAGGCCATAGCCTTCACGGATTGGCACACCAATAGCTGAAAAGAACTGAGCCATCCTGCGCGGACAGGCGGCAGCACCGGTAACTATACCTTTAACACGACCACCAAGGCGTGCACGAATTTTAGAAAAGACCAGTTTATCGGCAATTGCCCACTGTATTCCCATGAGACCGGATGCTTTCCAATCATAGTCATATTTTTCTGTCAAACCCAAAGCCCAGAAGAAAATCTTCTGTTTAATTTTGCTTTCTGTCTTTGCTTTATTGACGATCTTCTCATATACTTTCTCCAAAAGGCGTGGAACAGTTGTAAAGAAGTGCGGTTTAACTTCCTGAAGTGCTTCAGAAAGTGTGTCGATATCGCGGGCATACATAATATTCACACCTTTTGCCATATATGCATAAGTCACTGTACGTTCAAATACATGGCAGAGCGGCAGGAAGCTAAGTGCAATTTCGGTCGGTTTCAACGGAATAAATGGGAGTACATCGCGAACGTTAGTCACGATATTATTGTGTGAAAGTACTACACCTTTTGGATTTCCGGTGGTACCGGAAGTGTAGATAATGGTAGCTATATCCTCGGGCTTGATACTTTCTTTCATCTTTTCTACAGCACTGAAATCATTGCTGTCAGACCAGATCCTTTCCCAATGATGAACCTCATTGCCATTCGCATCAACCTGACCTTTACTGTCAGCCTCATCAAATGTAAAAATTGCCTGTAGGGAAGAAATATCTTTTTGAGAAGTACGGACTTTATCCAAAAGATCACCATGCCCCAATATACAATATTTCACATTGGCATCGTTGAAAATATAAACATAGTCGGAAGGACTGATTGTAGGATAAACAGGAACATTGATTGCACCAATCTGCATCATACCCATATCCATTATATTCCATTCGGGACGATTATTGTAAGATATCAGGGCAATTTTATCACCGGGTTTTACTCCCATTTGAAGTAAGCCCAAACTGACTTTATTCACCAATCTTACATATTCTTCAGAACTGTAAGTATAAGTTTTTCCACTGATATGCATCCCGCCCAAAGCCTGTTTTAATTGGTAGTTTTTCTGTTGGTAATAAGGAATATCAAATAAACGGCGAATTTCCATAGATTAATAAATTTTAGAAGTGTTTTGTCGGGAATTTCTCCCTGAGATTAATTTAATAGGTTATTGAGAACCTAAGTTAGAAATATTATTAGAGAATTTGCAAACCATCTGAAAAAAAATCAAAATTGCTGCCATCTTTCGTAACCTTTTCACCAAATTTACTTTAATTATAAGTAT
>JBIKQC010000027.1:0-17676 GCA_044349855.1 Saprospira sp. | reverse complement strand
AGGAGGCTGTCTCCGGCAGTTTCCAAAACAGCTACCATCCCGCTCCATCCCGGATGTGCGAACTGTTGGTCGAAGATATACTGTTCATAGAGTTGCTCATCACCTACAACAATTTTCAGCAGATCCTCAATACGACAGTTGTCCTGTAAAATGAGTTGTTTGGCTTTGCGGGTCTGAAAGAAAGAGCTGAATGCAATTTTTTCCATTTCACGGATTGAACCCCAAAAGCCGAGCTCTGCAGTAGGCAGATTCCAAATGGAAACACCCTGGTCTAAAAATGCACCAATAATTTTGAACAGGTTAGCATGTACTTCCTTGTCCAAATTGATTTTAAAGGCAGACTTCCAGTAGGAACGCAGCTTGCCGATTCTTGGATTAAGCTCTTCATTGTATTGTGTTGTTTGTAATTTCTGTTTCCAAAGTGCAGCCTCAATGCCTTTTTTTTCAAGCAGTATTTTATCAAGAATAGTTTCCTGTATCCTATCTTCATTGAAAAGCTCACGGTATTCTTTCAGATTCAGATAAGTTCTAAATCCAAATATTTCTGCTGACTGCTGTAATGCTTGGTGAAATTTTAAATGCTGAAAAGCATGCAAAGTATTATGGTGAATAAAATCTTTTAGGGGGGCCTGACTTGGCAGGTAATGCTTCAATTCATGCAGCGTTTGCTGCAGATCGAAAACATGATTAGTTTTGCTTGACATTGTAAAAACGTATGGTTTAGGAAAGCTTCACAAAAGTATTTGATAACCTGCAGTCGATATGTGAAGTTAATTACATAAGAAAACAAAAAGTCGCTAAGAACAATGTTCCTAGCGGCCTTTGTTTAATTTAGTATCACATGATTTTCGGTTTTCCTAATACAGGCACTGGTACAGTCTTTTGACATGCGTTTCATGTCTTCTATCCCTACCAATTCCAAATGACCTCCATCCGCTTCTCTTTCGTCTTTTATATGTGCAATGTTTTCCATGAATGTGTGATCCAGAAAGCTGGCTTGTTTTGCATCTATTCTTACATACGCATCTTGTGGTATTTTACGGAGTTTTTTCTCAAATGATATCCAATTGCTGAAAGTACAGGCACCGCAAATTTTTACAATATAACTGCCTGCATCTTCAACAATCAGTACGGGAGCACGGAAAATATTTTTGAATTTCTGACCATTGATTAAGTCAATTGCAATTTCCAAAATAATTCCGGCAAAAATACCGATCAACAGATCCGTAAAAAGTGTTACCAATATAGTTGTTACAAAAACCACCAACTGATCTTTTCCTGTTTCGAAGGCGTGGAAAAATGTTCTTGGTGATGCCAATCTGTAACCAACAAAAATGAGCATAGCGGCCAAGGCTGCAATTGGTACAAGTTTGATAACCGGAACCAATAAAACAACAAAAATAAGCAAAGATATACTGTGGTAAAAATTAGCCCACTGTGTACGACCTCCGTTATTAATATTCGCAGAACTACGCGCTACTTCAGAAATCATAGGAAGACCGCCTAGTAATCCGGCAACAACATTACCGATACCAACACCAATTAAATCGCGATTTAAACGTGCTTTTCTTTTCCAAGGGTCCAAAAGGTCAATCGCTTTAGCTGTCAGTAATGATTCTAAACTGCCTATGATAGTGAAAAGGAATAAATATTGCCAAAAAACTGAATTTGAAAACCATGTAGCGTCACTTAAATCAACTTTTAAGTTTATAGCAAATTCACCCGGATTTACCAATGGTTTCAAATTTTCAATTGACGGATCTGAAAGATTTAATAACTGCTCTAAGCCAATGCTGACAACCAGTACAACTAAAGGGGCCGGAATTGATTTGACTATTTTATTTTTAATTAAAGGCATGCCGAATAGGATCAAAAGACTTATTAATCCAATCAGTGCAATGCTGTAGTGCATATTCATAAGACTGTGAGGTACCATTTCTAGCAGCTCAATAGGTTCTTTACCTTTAAGAAGGCTTGGATCTGCCCCAACAGCAAAATGTAATTGCTTGGACATAATAATGATGCCAATTGCGGCCAACATTCCATGAACAGCAGATAGTGGAAAGAAATTAGCTAAGGAGGCAACTTTTAAAAATCCAAAGAAAATTTGCAGTAGCCCTGCAATTATAACGATCCACAAAGTTTGCTGATATCCGAGTGTTTCAACAGCTCCGGCAACAATAACTATCAACCCTGCTGCAGGACCTTTTATAGTAAGCGCTGATCCTGCAAAAAATGCAACAACCAAACCACCGATAATGGCTGTCATAATACCCATGATTGGCGGGAAGCCTGAAGCGCCTGCTATACCTAAGCTAAGCGGTAATGCAATGAGAGAAACCAAAAAACCGGATAATGCATCTTCTCTCCAGTTTTCAATGAGTCCTGCAAACCCTTCCTTGGGTGTCTTTGTATGATTTGAAGTATTTTGTTCCATTTTCTTTCTAAATGTTTTTTGATAACACATACAAGGCTGATTAAGCCAATTGCATGATAGTCAATTGATTTTCGACTGTTGGTTTGGAACAACAGCATGTCATCACCTGAAATTATCAGATGAAAATTGAAAATAACATTTAGGATAACTCGTAAAATACAAGCTTGTGATACAAAAGAAAATATGAAACTTGCGGATAAACAAGTAATTTGGCGTTGGGCGCACTATACTCGTTTAAATGAGGATAATAGGCATAAGAACAGTTAATAACAGAAAAACTGGAATTATACTTGGGGCTGTATAAACAGAATTGTTTTTTGCCGCCAAAACCATTGTTACCGTCACCTTCACCGCCCTCAATGAGTGATTCTGTGCTCTTTTCACCACGGTTTTCATTCTCTTCAGCTTTTTCTCCTTCGGTCTTGCCTTCCTCATCGCAAAACTCTAAATCGTCTTTATCAATCAGTATGGTTCGGTACGTATATGCTTCCCCTACTGCAGTACCCGACAAAAGAAGGGCAAGCAGAAAAGACCATATTACACGGACACTGGCTGAAAGATTGTGGTTTAGTTTCACGATTTGTTTTTATTGAAAAAAACTTAGCACAAAGGTAAAAACAAGTGAGCATTATTAACAATAATGACCGACAAATTTTTAAACCAGTTATAACGATTTTTTAGTTTCAAAAAAATTAAAATTATACCATGATTGAAATCATTAAAAACATAAACGGGTCTTTATGTTTTTTGGTCAGTTAAAAATTATTAAAATTGAAGCTTGACTTATTTAATATTGTTAATTTTGGCAGCTGAAATAGTTTTTAATAGAGCCGGAATGCCTTCAAATAAATAATTATGCACGAAATTAGTCCCGAAACGCTTGATCTAGATACACTCAATCGGGTGTTAAAAACCAAGGAACCAATAACACTGAGTGCCGATGCGAAAGCAAAAGTTGAGCATTGTTACCGCTATCTGCAAAACAAAGTGGCTGCGTCCGAGCAATCTTTTTATGGTATCAATACAGGTTTTGGTTCACTTTGCGATGTAAAAATTGAAAAGGATGAACTGGAAACACTGCAGAGTAATCTCGTTAAATCTCATGCCTTTGGCATCGGCGATACCGTACCGACAGAGATTCTGCGGCTCATGTTGTTTTTAAAAATACAAAATTTATCTTTTGGCTATTCCGGAGTGAAAGTGGAAACACTCGAACGTCTTATAGCTATGTATAATGCAGATATATTGCCGGTAATTTTTCAGTTGGGCTCTTTGGGCGCCTCGGGAGATTTGGCACCGCTTGCACATCTGAGTCTGCCGCTTATCGGACTTGGAGAAGTGTGGGTAAAGGGGGTTCGCCGTCCTTCAGCTGAGGTATTGGCTGAGATGGGCTGGAAGCCGCTTCGCCTGGAAATGAAGGAAGGTCTTGCGCTGCTCAATGGAACTCAGTTTTCTTTATCTTATGGCATTTGGGCCTGGTTGCAGGGTGACCGCCTCTCAAAACTGGCCGATGTGATCGCTGCTATGTCGGCCGACGCCTTCGGTTGTGTCATGTCTCCTTTTGATGAGCGCCTGCATTTGATTCGTCCGCATGCCGGACAATTAAAAACTGCCGCCAATATCAGGCACCTGCTCGCTGACAGCGAATTGGCCAAAATGCCAAAAACTGTTGTGCAGGATCCTTATTCTTTCCGCTGCGTGCCGCAGGTACATGGGGCAAGCAAAGACAGTATCAATTATGTACAGGGTGTATTGGAGACAGAAATGAACTCTGTCACCGATAATCCTAATATATTCCCCGACAGCGATGCTATTCTCTCCGGCGGAAATTTTCATGCGCAGGCGCTTGCCTTGCCACTCGATTTTATGGCAATGGCACTTTCAGAATTGGGCAGTATTTCCGAACGCCGACTCTATCAGCTCATTAGCGGACAACGCGGCTTACCGCCTTTCCTTACACGCAACTCGGGACTTAATTCAGGCCTCATGATCGGTCAGTACACAGCGGCCTCCATTGTCAGCCAGAACAAACAGCTCTGTACACCTGCTTCAGTAGATTCTATCGTTTCCTGCAACGGTCAGGAAGATCATGTGAGCATGGCTGCAAATGCCGGTACCAAGCTTTACAAAGTGGTAGAAAATTTGGAACGTCTGCTCGGCATTGAATTTATGGCAGCAGCTCAGGGGCTCTGGCTCAGGGGCGGCAAAAGCGGCAGCGGCATTGAAACTTTGTTGGAATCCTACCGAAAAATTGTTCCGCCTATTGAGGAAGACAGAATCTTCCATGAAGATTTGGTTAAGACAATTGAGTTTTTGAGGACTGCTGAAATAGCGCAATTACTTAAGAATAAGAGTTTATAGGGACAAAAACTCATCGGCATTATCAGGTGTAACCACCAATGTTTTATGTATTGGGTAATTCTCCAAGAATGTACTTGGAAATTTTTTGTTGCCTTTTTTACTGTTCCATTTGAATTCGAAAGCTGAAAAAGCAGCATCTATTTCTTCAATCCAATCAATTTCCTGTTGCTGATAGGTACGCCAAAAATAAGTTCTGCCATGCCATTTTCTGTAGTTTAGCGTTTTTATTCGCTCCGAAATCATATAGTTTTCCCATAAAGCTCCCAGATCCTGACGTAATTCCAAGGATTTGAAGTTGCCGATTATTGCATTTCGAATACCATTGTCATAAAAATAAATTTTTCGGGAGGTATTTATTTCATTTCGTACATTTCTAGATAATGGGTTAACTCTAAAGATGACAAATGCTTTTTCCAGAAGTGAGATGTATTGCTCTATTGTGGCGCGATCAACTCCGACAGTTCGGGACAGTTCGTTATAATTTACTTCTGATCCCAACTGCAGTGCCAACGCCAATAACAGTTTGTCCAACACTTCCGGTTTTCTGATTCCATGGTATTGCAAAAGATCTTTATATAAATAACTGCCGGCTATTTGTTTTAAGACATTTTCAGCTTCTGTTGGATTTGTAATTACCTCAGGATAAGTTCCGTATATTAAGTAATTGGGGGTGTTTTTTTGATTTTGCAGATATCCAAAATGAGATTTTAGTTCATTCCAACTGAATGGAAATAGATTGTATTCCCACTTTCTGCCTGTAAGCGGTTCATTAATTGAATTGGCGATTTCCAAAGCTGAAGAACCGCTTACCAATATTCTGACACCTTTTATCTGATCATGTATTATTTTTAATAGCAGACCTATATTTGGTATTCTCTGCGCTTCATCAAAAAACACAGTTTTATAATTACCAATAAGGTTTCTGAGTTTATTTTCACCGGCATTTTCCAATTGAAGCCTATCGTCAGGATTGTCTCCATTGATGAACAGGTAATTACCTTCTTTTTCACAAAGAGACTTGATTAAAGTAGTTTTTCCAACCTGTCTTGGTCCAATTAGGATTAAAACTTTTCCCGAATCCCATTTTTCGAGCCAAACTTTGGTAATTTCTCTTGAAATATTCATCTTAATATTTTAGGCTTTGTCATTTACAATACAAAAATATAAAAAAATGAGATCGTATTCTACTATTTATATATAAATATGCGATCGTAATCGCATAATTATATATAAATATGCGATTACGATATATTGTATCAACAAAAAAGGGAGGACCATTCGGACTCCCTCAGTCGTTTAGATTAAAAAAATCAGCACTATCATTCGATAATTAAAGTAGCGCTGAATTTATCAAAAAGTTTTTTTGAAGGCATACGGCCTGCTCGGCTGAGGCCAAAAAAGTAAACTTGGTTGTCATGAAAATACACGTTAAAACGTGCCAGGGTATTTACCTTTTTAGAAATTCCTTCGTAATAATAACCGGAAATGCCATTGGTCAGACTGATTTTTTTCTTAACGAAAACGTCCATGGTTTTCTTAAAACCGACATGGATTGAATTCATTACAAATTGTTTATCCTCGATACTGTCCGGTATAGTCAATACACTGAAACTGTAGGCCGTGTTTTTATGCAATAAAGAATATTGGACAGCAAAGTATTCTTTATGCGAAATAGTTTGAGAATCAGGCAGGGCAGGAAATGAAATCTGAAAATTGGGATTTTCAGAAATTACTTTATAATCAAAATTTTGTGCAAAGCTGTATTGCACAGTAAAAAGCAAAGCAATCAGATAATATTTCATTAAGAAAAAATTGAGGTTGCAGATATCTCTAAGCGATTTCCTATTTCAATATTTTAAAACTCTTAAAAAAGGCTTTTATCAATTTGTTCTCAGGCAACTTATCCTTTTGCATGATACCAATCTGATATAAAATTCCATTGTGATAAAATACCTCATAAGTAACATAAAGGTTATTTTCAACAGAAATGCCATTTGTATGTATTCTTTTTATTTTACCTTTTGTAATCTCTTTCTCATTACTTCCCTTCATCGCGACAGAGTTTAGAAAGCCGCCTTTTGTGGCATGTAATACAGTCGTTATTTCAGATTCATCGATAGGAATGGCAGAATAGGAAAATAAATAAACAATTTCTTTATAAGTACTGATAAACAATACGGTAGGAAAGCCTTCAAATTCCTGTTCCTGTTTTGACGGCTCTACCGGAAAAGCAATTTGACATTTGCCCTCGTCCAATTTTTTGAGATGAGTAAGTTTTTGTGCTGAGGCTGAGGTCAGCGCTATGCTGCAGAGCAGAAGTAACAGAATACGCATGATGTAATTTTTTTAGGGTTTAATATATTTTTTCATGGACCAAAATTTACAAAAAAAGTTTTAAAAGTTCTTATTAGACTCGTCCTTAGAGTTTGTTAAAACCCGAAGGCTCCACGCAGTGCAAATAAGTACTCACGGAGTTTTTAGGGGTTGATGAGCAGATGACAGAGTAAAAAAAATAAGCATAATAGATTTTTGTCATTATTTGACAAGCTATATTTTTTTGATAATTAAGGTTTTTCCAATAATTTAAAGCTGCCCATAAAGTTTTTAATCTCTGCGGCTGTTGGTTCCCTTGGTTCTTTATTTAATATGGCCAACTGGTACATTCTGTCTTTGACAACATAGATATAATAAATCATAGCTACATCCAGGCCCAAACCTTTGAAGTACAATCCCGGATAACCATTGATTTCAAGTTTCTTTTCCTCCATAATTGAAGTACGCATGGCCTGTGCCGGACCCATTTTTGCTCCCTGAAGAATACTGTCGGGGTCGGCGGAAACAAAGTTCGGGATATTGTTGTAAGATAAGACATATTCTACTGTAGAATCCGGACTTTCATATACATATACAAAAATTTGCAATTCATTCCCATCTTTGGTTGGAATCCGATGTTTATTTTCGGTAGGTTTTCCGGGAAAATTTACAGAAAAATTGCCTTCTTCAGATTTTAACTGATGACCGGAATTGCAGGCAGTACTTCCAATTAAGATTAAAAAAATATAAAGCAGAACTTTCATAATATGATTTCTGATGGATATTGGTTAAAATAAAATGGACCTGCTTTGGCAGGCCCGACAAGATAAGTATTTTTTTATTGACGGCAGCGAGCTATCAAATCAATATTGGTTTGTATTATGCCGGTCTTTATTTTCGGCAATTTCATGAATATTCATGGAAAAGAACATCTCTTCATTATTGTCCTCTTCAGGAAGCTCAAATTCTCTGCTGAATGTGCTATAGGAAGCATCCTCTACCAACTTTTTAAGGTTGCTGAGTTCAAGATTTTGGATTTGATCATCCTTAGGATTTGGTTCATTAGTATTCATCTTCCTTGCTATAAGCTGTTATGACAATAATGTTTTGATTTTGGTCTATTCTAAACACAACAATTAATTCGTCCTCTTTAGTTCGCAATAAGTCATTTTTTTGAACAGGAACTGTTCCACGAATAATAAAACTGTCTGAAAAGTGATCGTTAGCTCTTGCTACCTGAAATTTCTGCTGTCTGAACAGTGCATTTATAGCCAAAAAAGAAATATTTCTTTTTTTGAAGACGATATTTTCTGCAATATGATTCAGATGTCTTGGTTGCCATCTAAATTGTAATTTGTTCAAGGCTTCCTTTAGAATATTCATATTTTTTATAATTTCGGCCTGCACTCCTTTTGGAATACAGGCCGACTATTTTAAAGAGCTGTCTGTTAGGACAAAGGCTTGTTTTTAATTATCTCGCGAAAGCAACGGCACGTTTTTCACGAATAACCGTGATTTTTATTTGACCCGGATACTGCATTTCATTCTGAATCTGTTGAGAGATGAGGAATGACAATTCGTCAGCTCTTTCATCGCTTACTTTTTCAGCTTCTACAATAACACGAAGCTCGCGGCCAGCCTGCATAGCATACACTTTTTGTACACCTTCATAAGCCATTGCAATCTGCTCAAGCTCGTTGATACGCTGCATATAGCTTTCCAAAATCTCTCGGCGTGCGCCCGGGCGCGCACCTGAGATAGCATCGCAGGCCTGAATGATAGGGGAGATGATATATTTCATTTCCATCTCGTCGTGGTGCGCACCTACTGCATTGACAACTGCAGGTTTTTCGCCGTATTTTTCGCAGAGTTTCATACCCAAAATGGCATGAGAAAGTTCGTTTTCTTCTTCAGACACTTTTCCGATATCGTGAAGCAGACCTGCGCGTTTTGCCAGTTTCACTTCACGTGGTGAAAGACCTAGTTCTGCTGCCATTGTAGCGCAAAGTTTAGCCACCTCGATAGAGTGTTTCAATAGGTTCTGACCATAAGATGAACGGAAACGCATACGGCCTACCATGCGGATGAGCTGAGGCGGTAAACCATGGATATTGAGCTCAATCGCTGTGCGTTGGCCGATTTCCATGATCTGTTCTTCAATCTGTTTTTTGGTTTTGGAAACAACTTCCTCAATACGGGCAGGGTGGATACGACCGTCAGCAACCAAACGCTGTAATGACAAACGGCAGATTTCACGACGAACCGGGTCAAAACTTGAAATGATGATCGCTTCTGGGGTGTCATCCACAATTATTTCAACACCTGTAGCAGCCTCGAGTGCACGGATATTTCTACCCTCTCGACCGATGATCTGACCTTTGAGGTCATCAGAATCAAGTTGGAAAACAGAAACTGTATTTTCAATAGTGTATTCTGCAGCCATACGCTGAATTGTTTGAATAACTATCTTTTTGGCTTCTTTATTAGCAGTAAGTTTGGCTTCTTCCAAGCGGTCTTTTACGAAAGTAATAGCCTCAGATTCAGCTTTGTCTTTGATGCTTTTGATCAATTCTTCTTTTGCTTCCTGAACAGTCATTCTCGCAATTTTTTCCAGACCTTTTTGGAATTCCTGTTCTTTATTATCGAGCATTGCTTTTTGTGATTCTACCACAAGCAACTGCTGCTCCAGTGTTTCTTTAATTTTGTCGTTTTCTTTGCCAATACGCTGAAGATCTTTCTCCTTCATTTTCAATTCATTTTCTTTTTCTTTCTGCGTAAGCTCAGAAGCTTTAACTGTTTGCTCGCGTTTGAGTGTTTTTGCTTCAAATTCTGATTTTTTCTGAATCCAATGCTCCTTAGCTTCGAGCATTTTTTTGCGTTTGATATTCTCGCCCTGTTCCTTGGCATCTTCAATAAGTCTGCTTGCCTGATCCTTTGTTTCTTCTTCTTTTTTTGTTGCCTTTTCCTGAGTTTCTTTCAGGATGCGTTCAATTTTTATGTCGAGGTCACCCTCTTTCTTCCGATTAGTGCTGCGTAGCACCGACTGTCCTCCGAAGTATCCTCCGGCTGAGCCTATAGTCAGGGCCACCAAAGCTATTATTATTTCCATATTTGTGATAGAGTTTAATAAGACTGTAAAATGATACTGTTTGTGCCAATGCCATTACTGACAAAAAGCTTTATTTAATTAAAATAGTTCCGTTATTAAAAGCAGTTTATAAATAAAAATAAGCTGAATATGACGAAACTGGAAAGAGTTATCTGCTTAAAGCAGCATCGAGCATCAGATAGAGTTCATCAATTTTTTCAGTGACAGTACTGTTTCGTGAATTTTTCTCACAGTCCAGTGTTTTTTTTGCATGAGTCAATAGCAATATAGCCATGATATCTTGTTTATTGAGTTTTGTTCCATAGCGTGCCTGCATCTCTACAATCTCATTATTGAGATGCTGAACCAATTTTAAAACCTCAATCTCTTCTTCCTTTTCTACCAGAATAGGATAACTGCGGCCTGCTATTTCGATATCAATGTTATGCATTTGTTTTTGCCTTCTGAATTAATTGATAATTAGCTGATTTTAAAAAAATAACTGACGTTAAATCAGTAGATTGGTTATTCCAAATCGGACAACCACTGTATACTGAGATCAATGTCCTGAATATATTTATCTATCTGTTTTCGAAGATCCTCTTTATTCAAAGCTGGTAATGACTCCTGAACCTGTGCCTCTTCCAATTGCGTCCAGAGTTCTCTGTTTTCGAGTTCCAGTTGCTTTATTTTACTGTCTTGATCCTGCACAATCCTTTTGTATTGGGCATTTTGCTCAATAAGTCTGTTTACTTTGTTTAAAATTTCCTCCAGTTTTTCGTCTAAAAGACTCATAGTAGGTGATTGAAGTTAGGGAATAGAATAAAGACCTTTGCCGTCGAACTATTTCCTGATTAATGCGCCCAATTCTTTCTCGTAAATATTCATCAATTTTGCCATGATATCATCCACTTCCTGATCTTTCAGTGTTTTATGCTCATCGAGAAATACGAAGCTGACGGCATAAGATTTTTTGCCTTCGCCCAGATGCTCTGAATGTTCATAAACATCAAAGAGATTGATATCTTTGAGTAAGTTTTTGCCCTGTTTTCGGGCAACAGTTAAAATTTGTTCAAAACGTAGACCCTTGTCAATGACAAGTGCCAAGTCGCGGCGCATGCTTGGATATTTTGGAAGCGTTTGATACTGAACTTTCTGTTTTTTCAGAATCTGCAGTACCATATCCCAATTAATATCGGCATAAAAAACCGGGTTTTTAAGATCCATCTCAAAAACAATTTCCGGATGAACGCGACCCATGCTCAACAACAGATCCCGACCGCGTTTTACCTGTGTGGCATATGCCCATCCGCTTTGATTTTCGATAAACTCCTGTTTGAAATTGCTTCCCTGAAGGTCAATTCCAAGTTTGCCCATTAAGTTTTCTACAAAAGCTTTCAATGAATAATAGCTCACTTTTGCTTTTTGAGGATTGAGCCAGCTTTCAGGATAGCGCTGACCGCTCAGATAAATAGCCAAATGCTGCTGTTCATTGTATTTACCATCGGCAGCAGCATGATAGGTTTTTCCAAATTCGAAAAGGGAAATATCACTATTCTGACGGTTCTGATTGTGCAAAATAGCTTCCAAGCCTCCTAATAACATGGTAGGACGCATGAGGTCCATCTGCTGATTGGAAGTGTTGTTGATAAAAACCAATTCAGCAACATCCAATGGATAGAGGCTGCGGTAATACGATGATTTTGTCAGTGAAAGTCCCATCATTTCAGAGAATCCGGTAGCTGCCAACCATTCCGAAACCTTATTGCGGACTTTCATCGCATCAGGTTTAGGAGAGAAGGAAAGCGCCGAATTCAGGTTCTGAGGTGCTTCAATGTTGTTGTAACCGTAAATGCGGAGAATTTCCTCAATCACATCCACTTCTCGAAGTACATCAGATTTGTTGGTAGGAACAGCTACGGTAAGACCATCTTCATTTTCACTGATCAATTGCATGTCCAAAACTTCCAAAACACGGCGAATGACTGCTTTGTCCAAATCCGCTCCGATAAGTCTGCGGATGTTTCCATAGCGCAGGGCCACCTCTGTGCGGGCAATCGGATTCGGATAGATATCAATAATTTCTGATGCAACAGTTCCTCCGGCAAGTTCCTGAATAAGCAGTGCTGCACGTTGCAGTGCATAAACTGTGATATTTGGATCTGTACCTTTTTCGAAACAGCTTGCTGCATCGGTGCGCAGCTGATGTCCCATGCTGCTGCGACGGATACTTTTTGGATGAAAATGAGCCGATTCAAGGAAAATATTGACTGTAGCATCACTGATACCCGAATGCAGGCCGCCGAAAACCCCTGCAATGCACATCCCTTCGGAATTTCCATCACAGATCATCAGGTCTTCTGCTTTCAGACTGCGTTCCACTTCATCCAAAGTAACAAATTTGCTGTCCTCTGTAAGGGTGCGGACAATAACCTTTTTGTCGGCAATTTTATCATAATCAAAAGCATGCAGTGGCTGTCCCAATTCGTGCAAAACGAAATTGGTGATATCTACTACATTATTTATAGGGTTATGACCGATAGCGCTGAGGCGATTTTTGAGCCATTCCGGAGATTCTGCAATCTTCACTCCTTTGATACAAATACCGCTGTAACGTGGACAGCGATCTTTTTCGAGCACCTCAACTTCTATGGAAAGTTCTTTTGAAGTTATTGCAAATGCTGAAACATCGGGACGCTTAAAATTACCCTGACCCGGATAATTGATTTGAATTGCGGCAGCAATGTCAAATGCTACGCCTAAATGTCCGGTAGCATCCGAACGGTTTGGCGTGAGACCTATTCCGATTATTGTATCAGTTTCGATTCTAATGCCCTTATATCCGCCGATACTGTTGAAATAGTCACGTGCAGGCAGGCCTACAGGAGCATTGCCATCGAGCACTATAATACCTGCATGTGAATTGCCGAGACCGATTTCATCTTCTGCACAGATCATCCCTTCAGAGGCAGCACCCCTAATTTTACTTTTTTTGATGGTAAGCGGTTCTCCGATACCGGGATAGAGCGTAGCCCCAACAGTGGCAACAACTACTTTTTGACCCTTGGCCACATTTGGTGCACCACAGACAATAGAAAGTGAAGCTTCTCCACCGACATTTACAGTAGTGAGTGAAAGTTTTTCGGCGTCAGGATGTTTTTCGCATTCAGTTACCTCACCGATAACCAAACCCTGTAAACCGCCTTTTATACTTTCTGTGGCCTCAACTCCTTCTACTTCAAGTCCTATATTGGTCAGTAATTCTGTTATAATTTCTACCGGCAGGTCCGTCTGAACGTATTCCTTGAGCCAGTTTAGTGATATTTTCATTTGGCAGACGTCTAAAATTTTGTTCCGAATTTATCGGACTAACTTTTTTAACTGGAATCCTGCTTTCTCCTATACTTTTGATTGGCAGGAATTTGTATTTTTTACGGTAATTAAGCAAATATGCTTTGCAGCAAATATATGTAATTTGTATGAGGAAAACGATAAATATGCCTAAAATAAAAAGATCCTAGAGCTAAATGCTTTTCGGATCTTTTTTTATGGTTCTTAAATTATGATTTATTATTCTTCATTGGGACTTTCTATGGCATCTGTCACTCCGCAGTTACTGAAGCCAAGATCTTTGCAAAATCTCATCAATTTTGTCTTTCCTACTGCACTATACCCATGAAATTCTTTTGGGTGACTTTTTCCTACTGACTCCTGAGCAGCAATAAGTGGGAAAGAATTATGCTGGTTGCAGAGAAAGCAGATACTGATCTGAGCCTTAGGCTGATCTTTTTCATCATAAAAAATTACACCCAAATGCGGTTTAAAGCAACGGGTTACATCTTCACCATAACTGCCTTTTTCGTTGAGAATCTGCAAAAGACTGTCTGTCTGTTCCTTAGATAATGTAACCTGTTTTTTGACACTGTAATGAATTTTTCCTTTTTCAATAATCAGATCTCCTTTTTCAGAGCCGTCGTAATCATACGCAACTGCCTTTTTACATTGGAAACCGGGAAATATTTTACCTTCCCTCATTTTATTATCAGGGTCATTTCCACAGGAATGAAAGAAAACGCCAAGAATAAGTAAAGTACTTAGTATATTTTTATAAAAAAAAATCATAAGAAATCCGGCGTTAAAATCAATAATTGGGTAATAAAAAGGATGATTCGAAATAATAGATGTATAAAATTAGTTTTTTATTACCCTTATCGGAGCTTTATTTTAATTAAATTTTGATTTAAATCCTGTCCTCAAAATTAGTTAAACCCAGATCCGTCATTAGAGTTCGTTATGAAAGCCTAAAGGGCAAAGAAAATAAGTACTCACGGAGTTTTTTGGGGTGAAGAACCGAGCACAGCGAGCTCTATAAATAGTTACCCCTATTTCGTTTCACGGTCCTTCGGTTCAAAACCCAAAAAACGAGTAAGTGCTTAGTTTCACAGCAATTTAGGCTTGGAACCCGAAGGCTCCGCGAAGCGAATAGAATTTCTAATGACGGATTCGGGTTAAATATCTGATAGCTTGTTTTTTTTGAATTGAAATTTGGGTAGGATTTCAATATTGAACTTGAGCTCAAAAAAGAAAGGCTATTGCTCCAAAGTTGCAATAGCCTTTCCATGAATATTATTTGAGTTTAATAAATAACTTTCCCTAAACTTGTAATTACGGAAGAAAGCTTTATTGCTTCAAATACTCTGATTTCACTAGTTCCTAAGGTGAGTATAGAAGCTTCATGTGATTTTACACATTGTTCACAGCCGTTTACTGCAGAAACTGCAAGACTTACAAGTTCGAAAAACTCTTTACCAAGCACCGGATTAAGCATGATATTCATACGCAGACCTGCACGCATCTGTTCATATGACTCTTTTCCCATGAAGTGACGGAATCTGTACATGACATTGTTTATTGTCAGCAATGAGGCGCATGCTATAGCATCGGCAATTTCTGCTTTGTTTGCCCCTGCCTGCTCAGCTTTCGCGGAAAAAGCTTTTTCTAGGACAGTGTTGCCATTATTATTGGCAATTGCTGTACTTATAAGATGTGCCTCTTTCTCGCTAAGGTCTTTTGATTTCCAAAAACCCTTGACGTTCATTCTCAGATCTCGAAGATATTTAGAATCTCCTTCAATCAGTATTTCTAAACTTGGATTACTATAGGATTCAGGTAGTCCAAGGTCGACCAAAAGGTCTTTAAGTGTTTCGTTAAGCATATTTATTAATTTTGTGAGGAGAATCTGCCTCCCATGCTATAAAAAAGACCTTTTGGATTTACCAAAAGGTCTTAAGTAATATCTAAAGTGCAGGGCCTTTTGGCAATAGCCCGGCACAAAATTATTATACGTGAAGAGTCTCTTCGCCTTTTTTCCAGTTGCAAGGGCAAAGTTCATCTGTTTGAAGGGCATCCAATACACGGATTACCTCTTCTACATTGCGGCCAACGCTCAGGTCATATACACTTACCCAACGGATTATATTTTGTGGGTCGATGATAAATGTTGCGCGATAAGCTACTTTGTCTCCTGAAGTAAGGATTCCCAATTCCTCTGCCAATGATTTTGAAGTATCGGCCAACATAGGAAATTTCAATCCGCGAAGATCATCATGGTCTTTTCTCCAGGCAGCGTGTACAAATTCTGAATCAGTAGAAGCACCGATTAGTGTGGTGTTTCTGTCACGGAATTCTTCATAAGCAGCATTGAATTCTGCAATTTCTGTCGGACAAACAAAAGTAAAGTCTTTGGGCCACCAAAACATAACTGTCCAACGTTCTTCATTGTTGGCAAAATTATTGGTCAAAGTGCTGAATTCTTTACCTTTTTCAAGAGAAACAACTACTTTTTTCTCAAACTGAGGAAAGCTCTGTCCTACTGTCATTAAGCTCATAATTTTTATTGATTTTATTCGTGATAATGGAATTTATAATAATTCGTGTTGAGTAGAATTTAATTTATAAACACAAATATAGCACTGTTGTTTAAATTATTAAAATTGAAATGTTCTATATGTTTAATCTGGTATAACTAGAGGAGTATCAAATTTAGGCTTTGTTTATCTATTATAATGTTTTCAATATTAATACAAACATAAATCAGAATTGTTCAGTTTCTAATAATATTGATAAGAAAATATTTCGGCAGTAATATATTTGGATCAAAAATAGAAAAGTATTTTTTAAAAAGAAAAAGCCTTTGCTTTAGCAAAGGCTTTTTCAGCAGATAAGAAAATTGAAGTTATCTTCAACTGTCAGATCTTATTTTCTTGTCAAACGGTAAGTAGCAGTATCGTTACCTGCAGTTACGCGAACAAAGTATACACCTGCAGCCCACTCAGTAGTGTTCAAAGTATATTGATTGTTCAATACGTTAGCGTCGTTGATAGTGCGAATTACCTGACCTGTTACGTTTGTGATCTGAATTGTCACTTCGCTGCTGTTAACCAAAGAGATTGTCAATGTAGCCGTAGCATCAGCAGGATTAGGGAATACAGAGATGTTGATGTTACCATTGCTTACACCTACTGTGGTAGGCTGAGAAATAGTTTCAGTTTGAGTATCTGTACAACCGTTAGCATCAGATACAGTTACTGTGTAAGTGCCTGCGGCTACGCCAGAAAGGTCTTCAGTAGTTGCGCCGTTGCTCCACAAGAAAGTGTAAGCACCTGTACCACCACCAACAGAGATATTAACAGCACCATTAGTTGCACCAAAAGCTGAAGCATTTGTAACAGTTGCTGAAGTATTGATAGCAGAAGGCTCAGTTACAGTAACAGCTGTAGCAGCAGCAACACAACCGTTTGCATCAGTAGCAGTCACAGTATAATTACCGGCAACAAGACCACTGGCAATAGCACCATTAGCATTGTTTGACCATGCGTAAGCGTATGGAGCAGTTCCACCTGCACCTGTTGCAGTTGCAGAACCATTTGCAGAACCGTTGCAAGAAATGTCATTGTGTGTAGCAGATACAGCAAGTGCAGTTGCAGGTTGAGTAAGAGTAATAGCAAATGTACTTACACAAAGATTAGCATCAGTTACAGTTGCACTGTAAGAACCTGCAGTAAGACCTGAGATAGAAGCAGTACTAGCGCCATTGCTCCAATTGAAGCTGTAGTTAGGAGTGCCACCTGCAACAGTTACCGCAGCAGCACCGTTATTACCGCCGAAGCAAGAAATGTTTGCAGTAGCAGAAGTATTGTTAGTTACAGAAACTGCAGTTGGCTGAGAGATTGTTACAGAAGTAACACCCAAGCAAGAAGCAGCATCAGAAACAGTTGCAGTATAAACACCTGCAGCAAGTCCTGTAGTAGCAGCTGTAAGTGCGCCATTGCTCCAAGTGAATGTGAAAGGTGCAGTACCGCCTGTAGCAGCAACTGTAGCCTGACCTGTAGCTCCACCGTTACAAGCAACAGAAGTTGATGTAGAGATACTTGCAGTAGGAGCATTTGGATTGTTAACAACAATACCACTTACGTTA
>JBIKQC010000383.1:0-4902 GCA_044349855.1 Saprospira sp. | reverse complement strand
CTGAATTTAAAGGCAATACACTCAAGCATTTTACAGGAAAAGGCAGACACTCGGGCTTGGTCGTTTGGATGTTAGGAGGTGGAGTTATAAATATTTCAGGAAATAAATTTTTGAAATTTGAGGACTACGCAATAAAACTTCAAAAAATGAGCCGCAGATCTACTCTTAGTATACAAAATAATATATTTAAAGACAATAGGGTAAACTTGAAACTGTCCTGCAAGGAAACCGGTAGAGGCATCTTAAAAATAGAGCAAAATAATTTTCTAAATTTTAGTGAAGCTCAGGTTCAGCTTTTTACTCCCTGTGACGAAAATCCAAAAACTGCAACAATTAATATTGGCAAGAACTATTGGGGTAAGCTCAATCTGGAATTATTGAATATTGCCATATATGACAAATCAAAAGATGAAAAACTAAACCTGAAAATTATCCCAGAGATAATGATGGATAAGCCGTTTAAGTAGTTGGCAATAAAGTCCTTTGCTTTCTGTTATCTGAAAGTTCACTTCCTGTGGCCCTTCTGGATTTGGACTCATGATAAACTTTAATGACGGAAATCTTTTTATGCGTAAGTATTTGTTACTACTTTATAAATTGGATTAAAAACTAATTTTGAAATTAGATTTTTCATGGTTGATTCATCAGTAATTTTTTTAAGGTTATAGGGGTTCCCTCTAAAATTCGGCTATGTTTTATAATTTTAGCTATCAACATTAGGCTTGATTAAGTTATGCTAATAGAGAATATTTTCTAGCTGAAAATTAATAAACATTAATTGAGATTAATTTTTGTTATAAAAATAAATCCATATCTTTAGATTGATATAATTTAACTTAAAACAAACAATCAAAAAAATATGAAATTAAAAACTTCTACACTACTCAAAATAAGCCTATTAAGTTTTATGTTCGGAACGGTTTCCGCCCAACATAATAATGAGTTTTATAATACAGGAGCACTCGTTCATGTTCAGTTAGGCGCTGAGGTACATGTATTAGGAGATGTGCACAATTACCTGGCATCAGGCAGCTTGGAAAATAACGGAATGATTGTAGTTCAGGGTGACATGTATTCTGATGCACTTTTTCAACAACGCGGAACAGGTACAACCCACATGAGAAATAATTTGACGAATGTCGGACAAACTCAGTTTATCAGCGGCAGTTATGCTGTTCGTGGTGGGCAGTCGGCTATTGGTGTCAATGACGGATCTTTTTACAACCTTGAACTTTCCAATGATCAGGGAATTGTATGGCTAAATGGTACAGGGAACGTTGCCGATGTACGCAACAGTGTAGATTTTAATGGACTCGGTGCTCCGGTTGTTAATCGTATTATCACTGCAAATCCTTCTGCGCTTCCTGCTAATGGTAGTGCTTACAATGCTGTATTCGGGATCATGAATCCTGTTTCAGGACATATCTCTGCGATTGATAATACAGTTGTTGTAAACGGAAACTCATCAGCGATTGACAACGCATATGTACAAGGAAAGTTGCGTAGAGCGATTAGTCCTGCCGGAGGTATTTACAACTATGTGCTTGGACTTGAGCCAACAGCAGCAGGTCCGACTAAACGCGGAATGCAATATATTCATCTTGATTTTGCAGCCAATAATTATGATGTAGTTCAAGGACATTTCGAATCAGGTTTAGCCAGTCCATTGGGTGCACCAAATGAATGTACAGGTTATAGTATCAACTATTATGGTGGAGCAGATCATGGTCAATGGCAATTCAATCAGAGCGGTGGTAATACAGGTGCTTATGAAGTAAGAATGTGGCCTCAGAATGATGCTTTTCCTGCAATGTCCGTTTGGGTTATTTCCAAAGATAATGCACTAGTCGGTACAGCTAACCAATGCGGCGCTTCTCCTGTAGGTCTCAGAAGAAGTGGTTTTAATGGCTTCTCAGATTTTGCAGCAAATGGTTCTACAGTGTTACTGAACACCAAATTGATCGATTTGTATGCCACACCAATAGAAAACCGTTTCATCGAAGTGGGTTGGAAAACAGAAGATGAAGAAAATGTACGCCATTTTGAGGTAGAACGCAGTACAGATAATATGAACTTTGAATATCTTACAACTCAGGTAGCAGTAGGTAATACTCAGGGACAGACTAATTATGCAATTGCAGACAATCAGGTACTGGCAAACAAGGACTATTACTACCGTATCAAAACTGTAGACATGGATGGTTCTTTCGAACATACACACACTGTTGTGTCTCGTATCAGCCGTGAAAATGCCTCAGAAGGTGTAAATGTATATCCAAACCCTGTAAATTTTGGGGATGCTACTTTGGAAGTGACTTCTATCAACAGCCGTAACATTAAAATCCGTGTATTTGATGCTATCGGTCAGCTGATTTACACTGAAAATGCAGTTATACCGATTGGGATCAGTCAGCATAACATTCCTACAAGCGAATGGCCCGCAGCTGTTTACTTCATTCAGGTATCATCAGATGATTTCAACTCAGTGAAAGAATTGATCAAAACCAGATAATAAATAAAATACTAAATAAAATACTTAAGCGCAGCTTCTCGTAAGGCTGCGCTTTTTTTTATTAATATTTATGGATCAGTCAAATGTAAAACTAAGTTTGATTTATTCTTTCTAATTCAAATCAGTAAAAGTTCAGAGATTATTTCTCACAATAAAAAGCATTTATTACAATGAAAAAACCATCGGGAATTTGAATTTTCTTTGGCATAGGTATGGGACGTATTTTTTGTGAACAATAATTTCATACAGAAGAACGGCCTTTCCAGTTGTAACCTAATTTTAAATTTGCCCAAAAACCCACTGTCAAAATATATAACCAATGCATGAAAAGTGCCGGAAAGAATATGCCAAGCAGTTCGGCTCTTTTAAAGAAAAGTACCGCTTCCCGCAGTAATATATAGTCCGAAATTGCTTTTAACAGCCATTGTATAATGAAGACGACAAAAAACATACTGTTCCAAAATGTCATTATTCCCGATAGAAGAATTGACAGCATAAAAAGCCAGACCAGACCAAGCTGAATCTGAGTTCCCCATTGTTTATAGGCCCCAGATTTAGAAGCCCAGCGTATACGCTGATGCCAAAAAGCAGAGAGTTTTTTCTCGGCCTTTGTACTGATAATGCTTTCTCTGCTCTTTAAAAATCTAATTCCATCAGGATATTTCGCGGAAATTTTTTGCAGCAGCAGCATATCATCGCCGGATGCAAGATTATTTATCCCCTCAAAACCGCCAACTTCCTGAAAAACAGCTTTACTGTAAGCGAGATTGGCACCATTGCACATAAATAAGTACTTCCCGGCAATACCTGCCCCCGTAATAGCCATCATTCCGAGAAAATCAAGCGATTGAAAGCGTTCAAAAAGGCTGCTTTCTTTATGAAAAACTACAGGGCCTGCAATTAATTTTACAGAATTGTTTTTTTCATAGAGTTCAGCTATTGAACTTAACCAGGCAGGAGAGGCAACACAGTCTGCATCTGTACAGACTATCAGGTCACCTGCAGCTGCCGCAATTGCTGTTTCCAATGCTTTTTTCTTATAGGAAATTACGGAGATGTCTTTAAATAAAGTCATCTCAATAATGTTAAGATTCGAAATGTATAAAGACTGGGCTGATTCTACCGTATTATCTTCAGAGTGATCATCCACCAATATTATTTGATAAAGAGATGGAGGATAATGTTGGGCAGCAATACTTTTCAGACAGTCGACGATATTGGCAGCTTCGTTTCGGGCTGCAATGATTACAGAGATTTTAGTTTTGGGGATATAGTCTGAAGCGGGTAAAAACTTAGGCATTTTTTTCCAGCCAAGCGTATAGCGCAGCATGAGTAAAAGATAACTCATACCTGTTATTACAGCAAAACAAAAGGAGAAGACTGAAAACATGATTTTTTAAAATTATAGCTAAAATTACAGGTTTTTTTCAAAAGGGACTTGATTTTGCAAATGATTAGGTATAAATTTGAAGTTGACCAAAATTCATTTTTTAGATTTTATCACTTCAAATCTTCAAAAAATCAATGCTTTTCCCCGAATCACTTTTGCATTATGTATGGAAATTTCGACTTTTCGATCACAATAGCTTAAAAAGTACAAATAGCGAAACCATAGAAATTGAACATCCAGGCTATCACAATCGTCATGCCGGTCCTGATTTCAGTGAAGCCCGAATCCGAATAGCCGATACCCTATGGGTAGGGCAGGTTGAAATTCACCTCAGCTCTTCAGATTGGGTTCGACATGGACATAATGACGATGGAGCATACGATAACGTTATACTGCACGTAGTCTTTAATCATGACTATGAAATCTACCGCAATGATGGCTCACTGATACCTACACTGGAACTAAAGTCACGCATCTCACAAGATGTCATCAGGCGGAGCCTAATGCTGTTAAACAGCCCGGAGCGGATCCCCTGCGCCACACATTTCAAAGATGTTCCGGAGCTTACAGTTCAGATGTGGCTTGAAAGACTTGTGGTAGAGCGACTCGAAATGAAAACAGAAGCCATTAGTCGTGAATTGGCACAGAATAAAAATCATTGGGAATCAGCATTCTATGTTTTTCTTGCTAAAAATTTCGGCACAGCTGTCAATGCTGAGCCCTTTGAACATTTGGCAAGAACCCTACCATTGGGTGTTTTGGCGAAACACAAAGACAGTCTTTTTCAGACCGAGGCATTGTTATTGGGACAAGCCGGATTTTTGGAAGAAGAATTTGAAGATGATTATCCTCAAAAGCTGAAAGCAGAATATACTTTTTTGAGTCGAAAATTTGGATTGAATCCAATGAATGTATCTTCGTGGAAATTTGGCAGAATGCGCCCTGCGGCTTTTCCAACTATACGTATTGCCTTATTTGCGCAGCTTATACACAATTCAAG
>JBIKQC010000382.1:0-4923 GCA_044349855.1 Saprospira sp. | reverse complement strand
ATGTGCCAAGATAAATAGCATAAAGTATAGAACTGATTTTTTCATTTCATCTTAATTTAATTTGATTTTAGTAACAACAAAGTAAAAATTAGAATTGAAAGGTTTTCATTTTAAATGCGGGCATAGTTTTTTTCAATGGCCACAATATTAAACTGCATAAATGTAGATATCTTTTCCAATTGAATTGAAGTTTAATTGGCATTTTTAATGTTTTTTTTTAAGGTTCTACTGTTATTCTAATAGGTTTTTTTTTGAAAAGTCTCCTTGAAGTTATAATCCCAGAATACAGCGATGACTATGTAATAGAATTGAATTGCTAACTAAAAAAATATGAGCCGAAGGAAGCGTGTAAAAAAAAGAGAGCCGCAGCCCTCTTTAAATAAGATAATTAAATATTTCATAAAAAGCAAAAATTCGAAAACCCCAACTTAAAAGTACTCTTTGAATTCGTTTCTAAGATTTTTAAATTATTTTGCAGCTATTTAGTGATATTTAAAGATATAACATATCTAATCGGGCACAAATAAGACCCTTGAACAAACTCTTTCCATTTTGACATTACTTCTGCTCAATTATATAAAATGATAAAAAAATGCCTGCCAATTTGTTGACTTAAATACTGGGAATAACTGAATTTGGTTTGACATTTTTCAACTGCAATCTAATCAAATAATCAGCCGGTATAAGACTTCCTTCACGTTCAATCTGTGATTGAGTATTAATTATACCTTGCAAAATATTTTTTTCGGATACTTTTGTGTAGCCTATCATTTCCTGTAGAAGATCAGCAACTAAATTCGCATAAGCATCTGATTGCTCACCAATTCTATTTTTATCTTTAATTTCAACACCTTTATCAATTGCCACACAAGTCAGGTCAATGAATACTTCACGATTTTGAATTTTAAAACGCAGATCGTCAGGGAGTGAAGACCACCAATATTGCAGACTGTGAATATTCTGATTAGTTAGCCCCCCTTTATCGGCTAAGTAAAACTCAGTAGTAAACTGGGTCAGTCTGGCGGGCATTTTTTTAACTAATACAATATTGGTTGACTGTTCTTCATTTGATTGTTTACCGTTTTGCAGAATTGTAGTATTTACAGTAAAAGTCATATCTGCATTACTCCCAATAATCTTTTCCAAAATAGCCCCAGTATTTTCAATTCTTGAGTCAGTAATAACTGGTTCAACAACCTTTTTGTCAGATGAACATATATTGGAAACCAATTCAATTTCTACTTCATGGGCCTTAATCTGTGCTTGAAGCGGAAGTGGAAGACTATCCCACCAATATTTAAGTTCTTTTATTTTTGCATCCGAAAGTTGAATTCTGCTCATGTCTTCTTTACTTAGCACAAGTCTGACAGAATGTTCCTCCATTTTCACCTTAAGTGAAACGCTGTCTGCAAGATCCGAAGATATTTTGTCCCGAGCGACTGCCTTAGAATCAGAAATTGCAATAATATCCTCAGACTCTGTTGAAGTCTTATTGGACCTTTTACAATTGCAAAAGATCAATAGCAAAAGGCTAAGCAAAAGAATTTTCTTTATCATAAGTCAATATTTTTTGACAACAATTAGCATAGCGACCAAAAACAATCCATTAGTTATAACAAACGTTATCAATGATATGTTTATTTTAACAAATCCGAAATAACTGCAAAGGTTTGTATGAATTGACCCGTGCTATTGCCAGATGCGGTTTTTATGGCAGTTCTGTTCATTAAATGAAACGCTTTTTCTGTGCTGAGGGTTGGTTCAATTGATTTCATTAGGCCCAACAATCCTGCAACATAAGGTGTTGCCATAGAAGTGCCGCTCATATAATCATAGCGGGAATCGGGCATTGAAGAATAAATATTGACTCCTGGGGCAGCAATTCCCATTTTTATTTTACTTACATTATTGGAAAAAGAAGCTTTTTTAAGATTTTCATCTACTGCTGCAACACAAATGACACCTTCTACAGAAGCAGGCACCTTGGTTCTTGCATCAACATCTTCGTTGCCGGCTGCTACTACTACAATAGCGCCTTTTTTATTGGCATAGCTTACTGCCTCTTTGTAAGCTCTTTGTGCAGCATCTGAAGATGGTCCGCCCAATGACATAGAAATCACATCGGCGCCATTATCTGCGGCCAAAATCATGCCCCTGATAATTGTACGCTGAGTAGTTCCTCCATTTCGGGGAAATACCTGAATACTTGTTACCTGTACAAATTCATAGCTTGGAAACAAGGAGGCTACACCTTTTCCGTTATTGGAAACTGCTGCGGCAATTCCGGCACAGTGCGTTCCGTGTCCCTGAGGATCTTCATCGTATTCAACACGGGTGGATATAAAATTGGCGCTGAGGTCTTCATGATGACTGTCAACTCCGGTGTCAATGATGGCAATTTTGGCTCTTTTGGCGGGTTTAATATTTTTCTCGGCCAAAAACTTATGAAGTTCATTCATTTGCAGTGCATCATAACCCCAGACTTTATCCAATTCAGGATCATTCAGTATTTTTGTGCCTTTTGATGATTTCTTTTTAGTGTTTTTGACAGGCTTGAAGAGACTGACTATTTCATTCTGCTCCAATCCGTCAATAAAACCGCTGCTTTGCAGTTCCGAGACAATTTTATCATAATATCCAAGACTTCCTTCAGGGATGTTAATGGCGAGATAATCGTCCAAATCGGTTACATCTGCACTGTTAACTTCAAAGGCCGGTTCGTAATTAAGTTTATATTTTTTAATGATTTTTTCCAAATCTTCTCCCTTTTTACCTGGTTTCATTTCTACCAAAAGTTCAAAATTGGGATCCAAAGCGCTTAAATCAGACTTGGCTGTGGCGCCGAACAGGAATGGTATTCGGGGAATCTCCGGCATATTCCAAAGTCCGAAAACTGCAGACCCAAAAAGTACGACAAAAACTATTTTATTGCTCGTGAAGATATTCAGAATAAAACCTCCTGCAAAGAGCATAATAATGCCAATCCCTAATTTGAAATAACCTAAAGGTGCAGGAAATAACAAATAGTAGGCTGAATATCCCAAGAGGGAAAGCAGAAAAGTAGTTCCAAAATATTTCCTTATTTCTTTATTATCCTGAAACAATAGCCAAAGTGCCAAAGATGAGAAACAGACGATAAAGATAAGACTGATAAATGAGGGCATGCAGATAGTATTTTGAGTACTTGGTACTGTTTTCCTGGCTTGTATTTTTCCAGTTTCCAGCAGCTGGTTCCTGTTAGTGAATAAAAAGGTTAAAATGTGAAATCTGACTATGATATTATTTCAAACTCCATTATTTCTATAGGAGTTCCCCACATATAGATGGAAAAATAGTCATTTTCTTTTTTAACCTTCAGTTTGAGTGCCAATCCTTCTTTTTTTAGATCTTCCGGCAAATTAACAGGAAACCATTTGTTGTTTTCCACATCGATTATACCCCAAAAACCACCGGATAAATTGATAAATTTAACTGTGCAGAATATCGTCATTGTATTTTTCAGCATACTAATTTAACACTTTTACATCGCGGGCAAAGCCCATTCTTTTCAAATGTCTGTTCATTGCCAATCTTAAGCCAATATCAACAACACTTTTCTTTTTTCTTGCAAAATCAAAGGCAAAATCAAAATCCATATAGCTGTATTTTACAGTCATTGCTGATTCATCCAACAATTCCATCACTTTGGGCATATTCATGAGTTCCAGCAAATCACCGGAAAGCTGTAGAAATGGGTTTAGGTGATTCTCTATAAACTGTCTTCGTTTTTGACGGTCAAAACTAAACATTTCATCGGCGAGTCGGGTATATTTCTGAATTGCCGGACAATAGTCCAAAATGAGCACATTACTCAATTCATTACGTCTAGATGATACCATTTCCACTTTTTTCAAATGAATTTGTGTTCTGAGATCTTTAAGTATTAGCCTTAATCTTTCATATTTTTTTTTGCACTCATCCTCCAATAAAAAAAGCTGATCATTTCGCTGCAGCTGTACTTTCACCAATTCGGTCTGATATTTTGCAATTTCTGCTAAAAAGCGGGTTCGAGCCCAAAGCCAGGTAACAAATATAACCATAACAAAGGCGCCCAAATTGAGCAGATAAAATGGCAGGTCCCTCAAAATTATTTCCCACATAAAATATTGATTTATAATATATTTTAAATTTAAGCTTGATATTAAAAAATCTACCCTTGAGAAAATTAAGCATTAAAAAAGAAAAAATTATTTAAACTTATGAATGCCTGCGGGCTCGTAAATTTAGTTTGTGTTAAATATAAAATCAAATTTTCATAAAAGAGTTAAACCCTTGATTCGCACTATAAAAATAAAAAGTACCGAAAAGCAAAAAATCCTTTCGATACTTAAATATAGTACTTTATTCTAAAAAAACAGTTTAATTCAAAATGATAATCTCAACTCTACGCTTTTGATGTTTGGCCATATCACTTTCAATCATACCTTTCCCTTCCGTATTTATCAATGATAAGGGAACGCCAATTTCCTTGAGATATACCGTTACTGCCTCTGCCCTTTTCTGTGAAAGGCTCTGATTGTATGTTTTGTCACCAATATCATCAGCAAAACCTGTGACATTGATTTTTAAGGCAGATGGATTTTCAAACTGTGTAACCAATTTTGCAATCTGTTCTTTTTGCACATCGCTCAGCTCATTTTTGCCGCTCTCGAAATAGACAGAAAGATTTTTTCTAAGTCTGGGCTGTATAACATTGGAGGGGTTAACAACATTTCCGCCTTTCATCAATAGTACTTCAACTTTTAGGGTTGGCTCATCTTCACTGCGTTCGAAATAATCAGCATTTACATAACTTTCATATCCTGCTTTATCAACAATATAGGAATAGGAAGCAGCGCTTGGCACGCACATAAAGAATCGGCCGTCCTTGTCGGAAACAAAATT